>CAJVYK010000039.1 GCA_913009865.1 uncultured bacterium | reverse complement strand
GTGCGGAATCGTATTAAACGCCGTCATCTCGACCATTTTCGGGTCAATCAAAATCATCTTTACCTCGTCCGGCCGTTTCGTGAGCAGTATGCTGGTGATGATACTGTTAATGCAGATACTCTTGCCCGAGCCGGTCGTGCCGGCAATAAGCAGATGCGGCATCGCCGCCAGGTCCGAAACAAGCGCTTCGCCCGACGAATCCTTGCCCAAAAACAGCGGTATCTGCATTCTCTCCGGCTTGCCGCCCGCTAATTGCAGCATATCCTTCATACGAACCTTTTCTTTTTCACTGTTCGGCACCTCAATACCTATCGTATGCTTGCCCGGCAAAGGAGCCACAACACGAACCGCACCAGCACCCAGCGCACGAGCCATATCGTTGGCCAAAGCGCTAATCTGGCTGACTTTCACGCCCGCTGCAAGTTCCAGCTCGAACATTGTTACAACCGGCCCGGTATCAGCGGCAACCACACGGGCATTGACACTGAACTCGCCCAGCAGCTTCTCCAGCGCAGCGGCCTTTGCCTTGACAACCTTGCCCTGCACCGCGGCAAAACAATACTGCGGCTCGGCCAGCAACTCCAAAGGCGGCAGGGTGTAATCCTCGAAGCTGGCCGGCACATAAGATTTGGCCGGCCTGGATGTCTGTTTGCCATTGCTGCGAACGCTAAAATCGATTTCTTTCGACTCCCGGCCCTCAGTGCTTTTGTCCCCGCCGGCAATTCTCTGTTCAATCTTGGTATCTCTATCGAAACGCAAAACCTCAGGTCCCGCCGGCTGCGGCTTTTGCCTGGCGCTTAGTTTTTGCCAGATTTGGCCTAAAACATCCGACCGCTGCTTCGCCGCCGACCACGCCGGCGCCGCAACACCAGCCATCTTTCCGAGCACGGAGCTAAACCAGCCCAACACCGAAATGACAAAACTGTCCGCTAACAGGACAATCCCAACAATCCAGGTAGCTGCGATTAGTATAAAGGCGCCCAGCAAGGCAAAATGACTTTTTAGAAACTGTACCGCTCCAACGCCGATCATCCCGCCGGAACCGGTCGGGAAGCTATAAATTTTGTAAGGCCAAAACCAATAAAAACTGCTCGAAACCGCCACAGCCAACAAACCCGAACCAACCGCCCGCAAAACGGGCTGGCCTATAGGCCGACGTACTAATCTCGCAGTTAAAAAACAAACCGCTGAAACCAGTATTACAAACACTCCCGGCCCGATATAGTACATCAAATAATACGCAAAGAAAGCCCCGATTGAGCCGCATAAATTGGCCGGCGGATTATTATGAGGATAGACAAATTTGCTCGGCCAATCACCTATATCGAAACTGGCGCAACTGCACAACAGTACTAACAGCGCAGCAATCCCAAGACATTCGACCGCCTTTCGCAGCGACTCGTTTTGCTTAAATCGGCTTTTCTTAACTGTGCTTCTCATCTTTCGCATTCCGTATCTGATATCTCGCTTCACGCTTCACGATATACGCTTCACGCTTTATATCGGCTGGTTTCGGCTCTTTTCTCCACAATTACCCACCTCATCAAAGGTCTAAAAGCTGCTTTTCCATTAGCGGATATCCCTATAAGCAATTCACCTTTAGCGTAGTACTGGTCAATCAACTTCCGTTATTTCAGCGTCCACCCGTCTTCTCTTATTTAGTTGATAGGTGGCCTTAAAGCGCTTGCCGTTAGGAAGGGTGGGCGTTTGGATGACCCACTTCTTTTTACCGGCACGGATAAGTTTGTAGGATGTTATAACTTCATCAGGATTATCGCCCGGCACAATGAATAACCTGCGAACCACCTCTTTGTCCTCTGAGCTAATGTAATTGATTCGCCAACGGTCAGTCGGCGCCCATCGGGCCAGTTCCTCCAGCGTTTCAGGAAATGCTTTATTGTGTTTGTAATAATATTTAAGTAAACTTGCTATGTAGAACTCTAAATTGTCACGGACAACTTTGACAGACCGCTCATCAGGAGTCATCGCCGCCTCTTTTTCCATTACTTCCAAATATGGGTAGAGGTCGTCTCTGCCAAGACCAGGCACAGAAGAAGCTTTGTTCTGTAAGCCCGCACCTGAATCCAATTCTTCTATGATGGCAGCTATCAGGTCGCGCGCCTCGCCGTATTTTGCCTGTGCCTCTCCAATGCGGTGTAAGTCCTGGGCTGTAACGGCGTCGCGGTAGATACGGAAGACCAGGAACAGGCTATCCGCCATATCCTGCGTTATTCGCTGCTGTTCGGCGGAGAGAGCGGGCTTTTTCGGTGTTATCTCTTTCACCATCGGCTCGTCGCCGGCTAAGCTTATCAATTTTACGTTCAAGCTTTCATCCGTCCCCATAGCGGGAGAAATCAGGACAAGTCGTGCATTATCGAGCCATTGAACAGACGAAAAGGAATCGCTTTCTGTAATAAGGCGAACCTTTTTGGAGTTCATATCAAGAACGTACAAGTTCCCGTATGGTTCCTGCCAATAAACTAAACGTGAGCCGTCCGGGCAGAAGGAAGGCCTGATCGCTCCGCCGTCAGCTAAGAAAGTAATCTGCTCGGGCTTGCCATCAGGTAAATCCGCTATGAAAAGATTGCCGTACGTCGGCACCCCGGCACTGTAGGAACCGCCTTTCTTAAATCCTGAGGAAAAGAGCAACTGCTTGCCGTCGGGTGAGAAGAAAACTCCTGCTCCTTCGAGGCCGGTGTCCACCACCTCGCCGGTTACTGTGTCTATCATTACGATTTTGTGCTTATCCGTATATCCCTGTGATTTGGAAATCGCAAGCCAGCGGGAATCCGGAGACCAGTGAGGAGCTGTTTTCATCCGGCCTGCGAGCAACCGCTCCAGTTGGAAGGTTTCCATATCCAGCACAAAGACCCCGAACGTTCTTTCACTATCTTTGTCCGGCTGGCAGAAGCCCACAAAAGCCAGTTTGCGCCGGTCAGGAGACAGCTCCATATACCAGGGAACGCAATCTCGAAGCGGAACCATGGGGATCTTTTCGCCTGTCCGCAGGTCAACCAGCATAACCTGGTTATTTACAAACGGTCGGCCGCTACTTCCGATTGGTCGATTCCCGGAATGGGCAAAAAGCACACTGCGCACTTCAATCAACGCCATATCCGGCCCCAATCGCTGGACAACCCTGGGAGAACCTCCTACAAAGTTTGTGATATGACGGGCCTGTCCCGACTCCAGGTCAACAGCCCATAGTGAATGTAGCAGGTAATCGCGGATTGTCGTAAAGAACAGTGCATCGGGCTTTAGTTGCCTGCCTGGCTCTCCCAGCCAGTTGCGCGAGTAGTCGGTATTCTCGATGGTTTCGGCAGGCGAGGCGGCCGCTCCTGAGGCAACCATAGCTCGTTGGCCTTCATAAACAATTTGTTGACTGTTCGCCGCCTCAATGGCTACCGAGCCGGATAGCACAGTTACAATGAAAATTGCTTTTTGCAATGCGTTTCTTAATCGTTTCATAGTTTCATCCTCCTTTTGAGAGATGGCTGGTAACAGCCGGCAATTGAATTGGGTTCCGAGAACACGCAGCGTCGCCGCCGGTGTTTCGATTGATAAGGTCTGCTCCTCAGATGGAGTAATATCTGCCCGTATTTCACCGCGTAGCAGCCGCATTGTGGGCGATGCGCTCGAGCGCGGGCCAACGCAGACGAGCTCGGTACCGGCACAGAGCCACAGCGTACTTCCGTCAGCAAGCTGGATGCGCAGCCCGCCGCCGGGCCCGACTTGCAATCGGTCGCCCGTCTCTAAAGCATCCCCCGGAGCCAGCGGCTTTTCTTCGTTATCTGCGGTAACACGGACACATCGACCACGAACGATATCGACCTGCCCGATAGAAGCCGGCGCCAGGTCCACTTGCTCACGCGGCACATCCGCTCTTCGAGATATGATGACAGTAAAGACCAGAACGGCAGCCACTGCAAGAGCCGAAGCCGACCATGCAAAGAACCGGCGCCGGGACAAAAGCAACTGCCCTATATGGGCCGAGATTCGTTCCCATCGAGAGGATTCAAGTTGTCCTATTAGTTTGTGCTGCCCGGCCTGCCACTGCGCCTCTTCAGGCGTTTCAGCTAATTTTTGCATAACAGTATTTAGCGTCTCCTCTGGTGGGCCGGCCGGAGCTGACTCATTTTTGAGAGCATTTATAGCTTCATTCAAAATGTCTTTTTGCTTTCTCATAATACCGCCTCACTTTTCTTCTTTGACGACAACTGTCTTAAGAAGTTCGCGAAGTTTCGCCCTGGCCCGGTGCAGCAATACGCCAGCAGCGTTAGTCTTTATGCCAAGCTCTTTGCCGATTTGCCGATAGCTCATATCATTTAGATACCGCAGGCAAAAAACCTGGGCTTCCTGCGGTGGCAACTGGCTTAGTGATTTTCGTAACCTGGCAGTTAACTCTCGCGTCTGCACCTGCTGCACCGGGCCCGGGTTACCACTTGGTACAATAGCTAAATCCACTGCATCTGCACAAACTTGCGCTCGTCGAAATCGCTGACGCAACTTATCTATCGCCCGAACGGTAGCCAGCCGGGTCAACAACGCAGGAAAACTCCGCACTCGCTGACGCCGTGAGACTTTCAAAGCGCAAACAAATGTTTCCTGAAAGCAGTCGGCTGCATCCGCACGGTTACCCAGCAACCTGTACGCCGTCTGCCACACAGCCGGGCCGTGTTTTTCGACCATCAGTTGCCAATCAATCACTTGCAAGCAAATCTCCTCTTGAACAACCGCCGTCAACAATATGATAGTCGAAACGCTGGTATGTTTTATTACAAAAAAGTTAAATTTTTACTTGCAAAGATTTGTGCAGTACTGCAAAATAGCAACGCCTGATGTTCGGCGAGATACTCAGGCGTTGATAAACGATATGCGTCGAAGTACAGCGGGGTGTAATTTAGTAAAGATGGAGGCGAGAAATGACTGGTAAAATGCAATTCATTGGTCTTACCTTCTTGATTTGCACATTATTGCTTGGCGGCTGCAACTCCCTTCGCAGAGGCCTAAAGGCCAAGTCCCCTCAGGTTAACGAAGTTAAGAAAACCGCTGCTGAACGGAACAAAGCCAGGTTGCTGAAAGCAATTGACCGCAAATTTGAAAATCCCCAGGCACACTTCGAGCTGGGCCAGTTGTATCAGGCGGACGGGCTGTGGGCTCAGGCGGAGAACGAGTATAATATCGCTTTGAGTTTTGACCCTGTGCTCAGGGAGGCCCAGGCGGCGAGGGTGAAAGTGCTGCTGGACAGCGGCGACAAGGCCAAGGCCGATATCCTGATTGATATCTATATGGGCCAGGTTTCCAGTTCGGCGGCCGGCTCGCTTCGGCTTGCGCTGGCGTTCCAAAAACAACGGCTTGATGAGTATGCATTAACCTGCTATCAGCAGGCGCTTCGTTTGGCGCCGAATTCGGCGAAGATTAACAGGCAGATAGGCTACTATTATTTGAGCAGGAACAACAAGGTCCAGGCACAGGAATATTTGAGCCGCAGTTTTCAGCTTAATCCCAACCAGCCGGAAGTGGCCGGCGAACTTGGCCGACTCGGTATCGCCGTACGAATACCGCGAAAGACCGAGAAGAACACGAGGAAGCTGGATAAGATTGTAGAGCAGTCCGACAAAGCGTATTGATTATTGCTTCGGTTTTCTATAGCCCTGTGGCGAAAGGATTCGCTGCGGGGTTTTATTGGTTCAGCCGTCGCTGCGCTTCAGTTGGGTTACACGCCACATGAGTTTAGGCGCTGAGGTTTGTACTTCGAGGCCGTGGCGCCCTGGATGAAGTTTCACCATTCCCAAAAATCATAGTGAAAATCTATTTCCGCATCTTCCTTTGCATCTTCGCTTCCTGATAGACCGCTTCGACAGAATTCAACTGCTCCTCCAGGAATTGTATATTTATATACAAATCAGGATAGCGTTTGGCTAATGTTATCAGGGTCTTATAGTCACTTTTGGCGTTGCGCAGGATTTTCAGCGCCTTGGGCATGGGTGGGGCGTACCCAATCTGTTTGATTTTGAGGTCAAGGGACTTGCTTAGCTTACCGACTCTTAGCTTTGCCCTTTTAAGTTCTTTTCCGGCCTTTTGGATATCATCGTTTATCACAATCTCAGCGCCCTCGGCGCCCAAATCACGGAGAAGCTCCTGTCGTGAGTTGACAATTTTATCGGCAATTTCACATTTAACCGCTTCTGCCGCGGTCAATGTCAAAAGCGATCCTTTTTCGCTCCAGGTATGCACAATGCGTTGGTTCGGCCTTTTGTTCACCGGCTCGATAAACAATCTCTTCTCGGCCTCGGCCACCTCGATAGCTTCGATATCCTTATCGACCATAGCTCTTGCCAGCAGTCCGGGCCGACCGTTTTGCTCAGCCAGAGAGGCGAGATATGCCCGCCAGATTGAACTGAATTTCTCGCCCACCGCTTCGCCGTAGGTCTCTTTGAGATCTTTCGGGCCGGTATTAGAAACAGTTATCATTGTAGCAGCGCCTATGACAGTGTTGTCGGCCATATAAACTTTATCGCAGGCCAGCGCTACCGCCGCGCCGGCTGATATAGCTCCCCCGTATTTGCCGCCTTTGATAAAAGCAATTACCTGGCAGTTTCCAGCTTCAATAATCGCCGCACAAATTCGCTGAGCCAAATCAGTTCGGCCGCCGGGCGTGTCTATCTCGAGCAAAATATACAGGGGCCCATCATCCGACGCTTTGACTATCGCCTGCTCCATCGCCCGGGTCTCTATCTCGAGTGCAATCTGGTCATCGAGCGTTAAAACGATTACCTCATTATTTCTGCCCAACCGGTCGGCAACAACATCCCACTCAGCCGGATTCAGCAAAACTTTTCCCTTTTCCTGCGTATGCACGATGGTTTTGCCGCCTTCGGTCTGGCTGGTGGCGTATCCATGCAGCACTTCCTTAGTCTGCCGGTTTGTGAATGTATCCGCAAAGCAGACTGAGCTAAAGGCGAGCAGTACCACAGAAACTGTAAAAATCATTGTCTGTAATTTTTTCATTTCACCCACCGGTCTTCTCCGCCGAGTATTACTGTGGAACGCATTTTAATCCTATCAACGCTACTTAGAGTTTAGCAACAAAGCTAATTTCTCGTTGATAAGCAGTTACGTTAGCTATATTAAATATCAAAATGCAAAAATTTTTTGGTACTTTTTAAGTTGCACCAGACCCAATTTTGTCGAAACCGCGTTTTTTGGCTTGTAAAGCTCTTTTTGAATTTTTATCTGTCATTTTGCATTTTAATTTTTGATATTTAATTTTTGGGTATATAAACCAATTTTTACAGCATAAGCAGCATAACAGTATTAAACGTCGAGGTTTTGTACTTCGAGGGCGTGTTCCTGGATAAAGTTTCGCCGTTTCTCCACATCGTCGCCCATTAATATACTGAATAGTCTGTCAGCTTCGCCGGCATCATCGAGCGCCACTTTCAGCAAAGTCCGCGTGGCAGGGTTCATCGTCGTATCCCACAACTGGTCGGCGTTCATCTCGCCCAGACCTTTGAAACGTTTTATCTCAATTCCTTTGCCGCCAATCTGTCTTATACCGGCGCAGATATCCCCCAGGGAGGCGACGTCGTATTTCTCCTGACCGTTGATTAGGCCGAACTTGGTCGGTAGAGATTCGCCGGAAACGGTTTTAGCCGGCTTTAACAGGAAATCCTTTATGTCCAGCCCGAAGTCGGCCTTGAGCTTTTCGTTTATCTGATTGATTCGAGCCACCTCATGGAGGTCCTCGCCGACAATCGCTTCTTCATCCTCGGTTTTGACGCTCTCATTCAACTCATTGAGGCGTTTTTCGTACTCGGCCTTGTCGTAATAAACCTCCTCCTGGCCTTCGACACAGATACGGAACTGCGGAAGCCGGGCGCCGTCATAATAGGCCTGCACGAAGTCGGTAAACTTGATTCCACGCCTGCTCAGGACAGCTATGGTGCGTTCGATTTCAGCGAGGTCTTTTACAAGACCTGCAAGCTGTTTGTCCGATACTTTCCGCGTCTTTTCACCCTTTTTTCCATCCCTGAAGACAAGCTCTGTGCCTTCCAGCCCGCGAGTAATCATCCGCTTGTGCATTTGATTTTCGCTCAGAATATATTCAGACTTCTTTCGCCCCTTAACCTTGATTTCGTACAGTGGCGGCTGGGCGATATAAATCATACTCTTATGGAACAACTCCTGCATCTGCCTGAAGAAAAAGGTCAGCAGCAGTGTTCGGATATGGGCGCCGTCAATGTCGGCGTCTGTCATTAAGATTATCTTGCCGTATCTGCACTTGTTCAAATCAAACTCGTCGATACCGATACCGGTTCCCAGGGCGCTTATGATGGTTCTGATTTCTTCGTGTGCGAGCATTTTTTCCAGCCGGGCCTTTTCGACGTTGAGGATTTTTCCTTTCAACGGCAGGATTGCCTGGATATTTCTATCTCTGCCGGCCTTCGCCGAGCCGCCGGCTGAATCTCCTTCCACAACGAAAATCTCGGTGGACGCTTTTTGCTTGCTCGCACAGTCCCACAACTTGCCGGGCAGGTTAGAGCCGCTCAGCGCACCTTTGCGCCTTGTCAATTCACGCGCCTTTCTGGCTGCCTCCCTTGCTGCGGCGGCCTGAATCGCCTTATTCAAAATCCGTTTTGTCTCGGCGGGATGCTCTTCGAGGTAATGGCCCAACTGCTCGTTAACGGTGGTCTCGACGAAACTGCCCACCTCCGGATTGGTCAGTCGCACTTTTGTCTGTGCTTCGAAGTGTGGGTCGGCCAGCTTTACCGCCACTACCGCAGTTAAACCCTCCCGCAGGTCATCGCCGGTGGTAACCTGGCCGTTCTTCAGCAGATTATTATTTTTGGCATAATAGTTCATTGTGCGCGTCAGAGCGGTTCTAAAGCCCGAAAGGTGTGTGCCGCCATCGATATTGCGGATGTTGTTGGCGAAGACCAGCACATTTTCGGTATACCCGTTGTTGTACTGCATAGCTACTTCGCAGCTCAGCATCGCTTCATTATCCTGCCTGGCGAAAAAGATAACGTCCTTGTGCAGGGTCTCTTTTCCCTCGTTCAGGTGTTTAACGAAGGCCTTGATGCCGTCGTCGAACTTGAAGACTTCTTTCTTGTTATTTCTATCATCCCTGAAGGTAATCTGCAGTCCCCCGCTGAGATATGCCATCTCCCGTATTCGTTTCAGCAGTGTATCGTATCCGAACTCAGCGTCGCCGAATATTTCTTCGTCCGGCTTGAAGGATATTTTCGTACCGCGCTTGTCGCTGGCGCCGATTTTCTTCACCCGTCCTTTGGCGGCACCCCTGATGCACTCGAAGTGATAATGCTTTCCATCACGATAGACATCGGCTTCGAGCCATTCACTGAGGGCGTTAACCACGCTGACACCTACGCCGTGCAGACCGCCTGCCACCTTGTAACTGTCGCTGTCAAACTTACCGCCGGCGTGCAGAGTTGTGAGCACAACCTCCAGGGCGCTGGTTTTCGCTTCTTTATGCAGTTCGACCGGTATTCCTCGGCCATTATCCTCGATTGTGCAGCTGCCGTCGACCTGGATATGCACGGTCACATTATCACAATATCCAGCCAGTGCTTCATCGATGGAGTTGTCTAACACCTCATAGACCAGATGGTGCAGTCCTCCACTTCCGCGGTCGCCGATATACATATCCGGCCGTTTGCGCACCGCCTCCAAACCCTCGAGTATCTTTATGTTACTTGCGTCATATTTGTGTTCTTTTATCAACTTTTCACCTGCAGCTGTCACTCTGTGCAACCCCTTTGCTTTTAGTTTTTTAATCGAGAAATGTTCAGCCGATAACGAGTTTGATTTCTTTTATTCCTGCCCGCGGACACTTCAGCCGCAACTGCTCAAGAAGCTCCGGACTACACAATCGCAGTTCGTGCATATACGGCGGTAAATCCACCAGCACTTTTAGTTGGCCGCCGGAAATATCGTCAATTTTACAGTGTCGGCAAAGTTCAGCCGGCAGCAGTTGGTTCCACAGTTCAGCTACCGGCCCAAATCTGGCCTGCCGTGGTGAAACCGAGGTCTCCATAAGCTGTTCGATGGCGTCGCCTAACCTGGTGGTTCTGCCTGGCTTCGGCTTTTTTCGCCACCTGATGACACTCAATAGTTGTTCGTCTTTGTCCATAATTATTGTTTTTTGCCTTTTGCCCGGCCACTTGCTATGTCCGGCCCACAGTGTTTATGTCCGGCCCATACTGTTTATATCCGGCCCACAGTGTTTATATCCGGCCCACCTGCTTGTGCCCGGCTGCCTCTGGCACGAGAGACGGAATATGAGCTAACCCAGATTGATTGGCATCAGGACGTAAAGGAAGTCTTTTCCGCTTTTTATCAGACCCGGCCTGTCCGTCTGACCCAACTCCAGCTCGAATTCCGCTGTTTGTATAACTCGTAAGACATCTATAAAAAACTGTGGATTAAAGCCAATCTCGATTGGCTCACCCTTATAATCGATAGGCATCTCAATTTGCGCATCGCCGGTCTCCGGCGCTCTGCAGGAAAACACCAGCGTCTTCTTGCCTATTGATAATCTAATTCCTCTGGACTCCTCACTTGTCAGCAACGCTGAACGGCGAACTGCACTTAATACCGCCTCGGTCGACAGTGTCAGCTTCTTATCGTAATCGGTCGGGATTATATCCTCGTATTGCGGGAAATTGCCTTCGACAAGATTCGAGCTTATCACCACGTTAGCGCAGCTAATCAGTATCTGGTTATCAGCGAGCTTAACGGCAACGATATCTTTATCACTGCTGCCGATTTTATCCAGCAAAGCCATCGTTTTAGCCGGCACTATTATCTTTACTGCCGCTGTCTGCTCATCCGGGGCCGAGGTCAGGTTGACCCTGGTACGTGCCAATCGCCTGCCGTCGGTGGCAACCAACAGCAGTCTCTTGTCCTTAATTTCCCAAAGTATACCGTTAAGTGCATAGCGAGTGCTCTCTTTAGCCGTGGCAAACAGACATTGTTCAATGCCGGCTTGAAGGTCCTGCAAGCCGATTTCTATATCAGCTTTGCCCTCGAAACCCGGGACTACCGGGTATTGGCCCGGCTCATGACCGTAAATTGTAAAGTGACTGTCGGCTCCCTGGATTTTACAGGCACCTTCCTCCGCCTGTAATAACAGCACTTCGTCAACACTTTCACGCACGATAGCCGCCAGCCGGTCAACCGGGACAATAACCTCGCCGGCTCTATCGACAGTAACCTCAGAAACCAGATAGCTGATACCGACCTCCAGGTCTGTAGCGCAAATCCGAACGTCTTTTTCGCCGGCGGTAATTTGCACACAGCGTAATATCGGCTTGGGCGTTCGGCCTGGCACAACAGACGTTAACAAACCCAAGGCCTCTGCAAGAGCAGCTCTATTAAAATTTACTTTCATAATAAACCTCTAAGCATCAAAATACGAGCGTCAAAAGGGTTAAAATAACACTGTAGTTTACACCAAAAGGTCCGTACCCACAATCTTTTTTCGCAAAAAAGATTGACGTTTTGGTAGTGGGCGGTTTCAGATAGGTAAAGCTCACATATAAATGTTTAATCTTTGGGCAATGTACTTTTGCGGGCGACGTTAACTATTATATTAAGAATATATAAACAATAGTATTAGTAGTCATATAGACTGTAAAATTGTTACGTTTCTGATAGAGGCGACACCTAACATTTTATATATCAAGCCGTTAAGGCCGATATATGCCCGAGATTTTTTGTGGATAAGCTGTTAGATTATGCGTGAATTTACTTAGCGGGACTAACAGCCGAAGTTGTTTAGCAGTATTGATATACTAATTGTTATAGGAACTAACTGGTTTATTAACAGCTTATCCACTTTTCTCATTGAGCTTAATCATATTTTTAGCCGTCTCCAGGACTTTGTTTCTAAGGGCCTTAGGAGCCAGTATCTGGACCTGGTCGCCGTAGCCGAGTATCCACCAGGTTATTTCACCAAGTCCGTCAACTCGAAACTCGATGATGGCTGAGTTATCGCTGTTTCGCGTGACTTTTTGTGTACTGTGCCATTGCACCTCAGCGACATTCTCAGCTACTCTGGGCAGGAACCGCAACTTGACATTATAGATTCTACCTTCCGGTATCATTGACCATGCCCTGCCGAGAAAGTCTGCTAAGTCAAAATCCCCGCCGCCCAGGAAGCATTTCTCTGTGCTTTTTAATTCCTTGATACGGTTAAGTTTGAAAGTACGGACGCTCCTGTGTAAACTGGACAGGCCCAGTACATACCATGCCCGCTGGTTATACAGCAGATGATAGGGACATAGTTCGATGTCGATAACTTTGTTCTCGAAAAGCGAATGGTAGTGAATATTCACTTTACGTTTACTTGTGATAGCTTTTTGTAATTGTGCGAAGGTTTTATCAAGCAGCTCTGTCGGTGCCTGGGCGCCAACTTTCGTAGAGATATTCTGCAGGGCTGTATTACAGTATTGTCTGATTTTAGCAGGCAGGTTATTTTCGATTTTTAAGCCGGCCAGCAGCGCTGAATTCTTAAATGGCAACTGGATTTGGCTCCCTGTCTTGTGAATCAGCAGAAGCAGACTCAGCGCCTCCTGCAGGTTCAGGGCTATAGGCGGCAGGAAAAATTCAGGGTCTATAGTATAACCGCCGGCTTTGGCATTGTAACGATATGGTACGCCGATGGCCTGCAGCTCTTCCAAATCCCGGAAGATTGTTCGCCGGCTCGTTCCGAATATTTTCGCCAGGTCGTTAGCGGCATAACTTTTTCCCGCTTGCAATGATGTTAAAATCTGCACAACCCTGCTAATTCTGCTGGATTTCATACGATGATTATACGCTTAATGTGGCGGCGATGTCAAAATTTCGTCTTGGTATTTCTGGAAATTTTACAGAACCAGCCCCGATTCTGTATATCAGCGGACCGGCGGCAAACTTAAGGAAAGCTTTTTTCTCAAACTTAGGGGTTTTTTGAAAAGTATTTCGGGAGGATAATTCACTCAAGGCGCACTCCTTGTGTATGACGATGTAAGGGGTAGTTGACAATTTCCCGTAAACCCTTATTACACAAGGAGGTGCA
>CAJVYK010000038.1 GCA_913009865.1 uncultured bacterium | reverse complement strand
GAAAGCCAGAACAGAAAAAGCACTGATAAATGCAGTGGCCAAAGCCCTTGAAGCTGTTACTTCTAGTGATGCAAAAGGATGGTTTGAATCATGTGGATACCAGTACACGAAATATTAAAATGCTCTAATAGAAAAATTACCGCAACATACGATTATAAAGATGAATCAGGCCAGATACTCTATCAGGTAGTTAGATTTGAGCCAAAGGATTTTAGGCAGAGACGGCCAGATGGTAAGGGTGGCTGGATATGGAATCTTGAGGGAGTCAGGCGGATTTTGTATCGCTTGCAGGAGTTGCTACAAGCGAATCCTGCCGATTGGGTTTTCATTGTGGAAGGCGAAAAAGATGCAGACCGACTTTACGATGAGGGCTTGGTTGCGACAACCTGTGCGATGGGGGCTGTTAAGTGGGACGAGAGCTACAGCGAATTTCTGAATAACCGCAAGCTTGTGGCTATCATACCAGACAACGATGATGCGGGTAAAAAACACGCTAAGCAGATAGCAGAAAGCTTAATCCGTGTGGGAGTCAAACCAAAGATAGCTGAACTGCCGTCAGTGCCGGAAAAGGGAGACGTTTCCGATTGGCTGGATAATGGCGGAACTAAAGAAAAACTTATTGAACTGGCAGAAAAAGAAAGAGTTTATGAGCTAATAGATACATCACAGTTTAAGCCGTTATCATCGCAGAAGCTTCTTGAGATACTTGGCCTGACGATTAAGAAAGACGCAGAGAATAAGCTGATAACCTTTCTGTGCCAGCTTTCGGCCTATACGGAAAGCTCTCAGTTCAATATCAGCTTCAATGCGCCATCGTCAACGGGCAAAAGCTATATCCCGACCGAAATCGCCCGATTGTTTCCCGAAGAGGATATTATCGAAATCGGCTATTGCTCTCCGACAGCATTCTTTCACGATGCAGGACAATATGTTAAAGAGCAAAAGGGCTATGTGATTGATTTGTCCCGAAAGATTCTTATCTTTCTCGACCAGCCGCATACCTTGCTTTTACAGCATCTGCGACCAATACTCTCTCACGACAAGAAACAAATCCGTATGAAAATTACGGACAAGAGCCAGAAACACGGCTTGAAAACCAAGAACATCTTGCTGAGAGGTTATCCTGCTGTAATTTTCTGTACTGCCGGTCTGAACATTGATGAACAAGAAGCAACCAGATTCTTGCTGCTAAGCCCAGAGACTAATCAGGAGAAAATAAGAGAAGCGATATACGAGAAACTTAAAAAGGAAACCGACACAGGGGCTTATCAAAGAACGTTGGACAACAACCCTGAAAGAAACCTTCTGAAACAAAGGATACGAGCGATAAAACAGGAAAATATTATTGAGATAAAAATAGGTGCACCTGAAAAGATTGAAGAAAGCTTTTTCAAGAAAAACAAGGTGTTGAAACCCAGACATCAAAGAGATATAGGGCGGTTGGTTTCGCTAATTAAGTCTTTCGCTCTGTTAAACCTATGGTTTAGAGACAAGGATGGTTCGACAATTGTGGCAAATCAGGACGACATCGAAGATGCATTCAAAATCTGGGATTGTATATGTGAAAGCCAGGAACTCAATTTGCCGCCTTACATTTATCAGCTTCATCGAGAGGTTATTTTACCTGCCTGGGATGAAAAGAATAAAAACAGAGCCGAAGAATTTGAAGAAGTAACCGGAGAACTTGGATTGGCCAGACAGGATATAATACAAAAGCATTACCAAGTTTATGGACGATTCATACCGGATTGGCAGCTTCGCCAGCAGATTATACCAATGCTGGAAACTGCTGGTTTGATTACACAGGAGCGAGACCCGAACGATAAAAGAAAATTGTTAATCTACCCCACCACCCCACTCACTATATCTGATTTAACCAATCAAGGAAATATAGAGCCAAACAATGATAACGATTCAGAAACAATAGTGAGTTGAATGGTGGGGCAAGCTGGAATGTTGAACTCAATAGGTTTGAGAAAAAATTTACAAAAATATCAGATTTTAGTTGACGTACATCAATCATAGTCTTATATTGGTTTATTATGATAATAGAGCAGATAAGAAAGCAAATCGAAACCTGTGGCAAGAGTCGATACCGCATTAGCCAGGATACCGGCATTGACAAAGCAGCTTTATGTCGCATTATGCAAGGTGGTAGCTGCAAAGTCGAGACCGCTGATATTCTGCTCAAGTATTTTGGGCTGACAATTACAAAAGGCAAGAAAAAGGCAAGGTGATATTATGACGAATGAAGAAATTGAGAACAAAAGGAATGAGTTGATTCGGATTGTTAATATGTCAAGCGGCACAGAAGCCAAGCGACTCAAAGAATTGCGTGTGTTGGCTTTGGAAGTAGGCGCAAGTCACAAAAGCATAGAAGGCCAAAAGACCGCAAATGAAGGGGAATTGGTTGTTGGCATTCAGGCTGCGTTACAAACGGCGTCAATGCTCAATGCTTGCAAGGCTACAAAAATGGCTTGGATTGTAGCTCTATTCTCTGCGTTAGCATCAATGCTTAGTGCTATTGGAGCGTGGGCGGCAATTTTGAGTAAGAGTAACTGAAAAAATTAAAAAAGAACAGGTGATATTATGGCAAGCGTATTCAAACGAAAACGGAAAGTAAAACTGGCCAATGGTAAAACCGTTACCAAGCAATCGCTGAAATGGTATACCCGATTGACTGATGCTGACGGCATAAAGCGGACGATACCGCTATACACCGACAAAACCGCAAGTATGCACAAGGCGTTACAGCTTAAAAAAGAATTTGAGCAAGCCAAAGAGGGTATTACTGACCGATTCAAAGAACATCGAAAAAGACCTTTGAGGGAACATCTTGAGGATTTTGGGCAATCACTGCTGGCAAAGGGTGGAACAGCTAAAAATGCCAAACAAGTAAAGTCGAGAGTAAAGCGGGTATTCGATGAATGTAAATTCACCTTTTGGAATGATATTCAGGCCAGTAAAGTACAACATGCAATCTCTGGTTTGCGAAAAACTGTCAATACAAAGGCGGGGCTGAAAGATTTGGGCGAAATATCCGCTCAGACATACAACTTTTATCTGAAATCCGTTAAGCAATTCGGAAAGTGGATGGTTCAGGACGGTCGAGCCAGTGAATCACCAGTTGAGCACTTACAGACTATAAATGTCAGGGTAGATAGGCGGCATGACCGGAGAGCACTTGAAGCCGATGAGATAAGAAGGCTGTTAGAATCTACAGAAGCTGCACCAGAGCGTTTTGGTATGACAGGCTATGAGAGAGCCTTGCTTTATCGTTTTGCCGCTTACACAGGACTCAGGGCTAATGAGATACGAAATCTGACAGCATCCTCATTCGACTTCGATAATTGCACCGTCAAGGTTAAGGCTGCGTACAGCAAGAGAAGGCGTGAAGATATTCTACCACTACGAAAAGACATAGCAGCAGAATTACAGAGCTTTGTAGCTGGCAAATTACCGACTGTACAGGTGTTCAAAGTGCCTGAGAAAACAGCAGAAATGCTCAAGGCTGACTTGGAAGCCGTTAAAATCCCTTATGTTGACGATGCCGGACGTTATGCCGACTTCCACGCTTTGAGACATTCGACAGGCAGCTTGTTGGCCGCAAGTGGTGCACACCCGAAAGTTATCCAGTCAATTATGAGGCATAGCGATATAAACCTAACGATGTCAAGATATACGCATATTTTCAGGGGGCAGGAATCCGAAGCGGTTGCAGGTTTACCGGATTTATCTTTACCAAGCAATAAAACTCAAAAAGCTGTTGTAACAGGCACAGATAATAGACCGGTCAAGACTGCTCAAAATGGCTGCGAAAAGTTGACACCCAAATTGACACCTTTTTTGACACCTACCGCTTTCCCTGCATGTAACCAGTCTGCAACAGTTGGCAATGAGCAGGATACTTTCCAAGAAAATGACGGAAATGGTAATTGCTTAAATAGTGGAGAGTTAGACAACAAAAAGAAAAGTTTGTCTGCGAATGTCGCTGAGAAAAAACAACCGCGCCTGAGAGGGCTCGAACCCCTAACCTTCGGTTCCGTAGACCGATGCTCTATCCAATTGAGCTACAGGCGCAAATACACCCCACCGTAAGCCATTGACAGACCTGAAAAATGTCTTTGGCCGAATCTGTGCTTAATTTTACAGCCAATACTCAGCCGTTGCAAGAAAATTAGGCGCAAGCACAAACGACTATTACCGCGGTGCCGTTAGGCGGCTACAGGAAAATCATAAACTCGTATAACCTTTTGCCGTCTGTGTTAATCAGCCGACCAGAGCCAGTCGTTTGTGAAGTTGCCAAGGTCGTCATAATCGATGGAGTCGTTGTCAACGAGGTCATAGGCATCATCGTAATCACTATCGGCTGGGGTTGTTCGCCAGGCACCGCCAAAGAGGGCGTAATCGAGGAAATCTACAGCTCCGTTGTGGTCGAAATCTGACGCTAAAGTCCATTCAAAAGCACCCATATCCGGCGAGCCGGCGGGGATGATTGGATTGTAGTCGAAGTCTTCGGTCTGGCCAGTGTTCAGGGCTGTATCTATACAGGGCGAGCTGTCCCGCAGTCTGTAATCACCGCCGGCCATATCAGCAAAAACAGGGTCTGTGGCAATGGAACTGCCGTCCCAACCGGTGGCTGATTGATAACTTGAGAACTGAGCCATAGTATAAACAGTTCCTCCATAATCTATCATACCTCCTACAGCTTTATACCAGCAGTTATAATTGGAAATTAAGTTTGGTATGATAATAGGCAGAATCCAGCAACGGTTAAGATTTTCATTGGCGGTATTGACGATATTATCCTGGTAGATGACGTTATTGCGTATGTAGAAATTATAAATTATGTCCGCATTTGCGGTGCCGCCCGAATACCAAAATCTCAGAGAATAGCCCCTGGGGTCCGCACTATAACTCCAGCCATCTCCCGCATTAACAAAGGTGTTGTTTTCGATAAAAATATTATGAACATCCGTACCTGAATTCCGGGCGAAATATTCGTATGAATAAGCGCAATTCCAGACTACATTATACCGATAGTATATATTGTATTGGTAAAGACCGGCCGTGGAGTCGCTTTGATTGGTTAATGCCACATCATATATCTCCCAGATTCGGTTGCGCTCTATCCAGATGTCACGGCCGCTGTTCCATATTTCTATCCCGTTTCCATATCTAAGAGTACCGCTTTGCTGTGAGCCGCCTACATAAGAAATGTCGTTATCTCGTACTTTGATATTATTCGAACCATTCCTAAGCCATATTCCATGAGCCCCGCCGTAACGCAGGTCTAATTTTTCCAGTGTTATATAACTTTTGTTGGCCACTTCAATTATATACTTTTTCACGGCACATTCTATATCTGAATAGTATGTTGCCGGGTTGCCGGCGGAGTAAAGCAGTACCCTGTCTAAAGTTGCGTCATAATAGTAATCGCCCTGGGCGGTTAAATCGGAGGAACTCCATTTCTTATCTCCGGTGTCCGCTTCGTTATCGAAAATAAGGTTCCCAACATCGAGGGTAAAGGAGCCGTTGGCAGTGGCCCAGATATTGACTCCCGTATTCGTCCAGTCTGATGTATTATTCTTCTCCACGGAACCTAAGAGTAAAGGCATCGGGCCATCGCCATAAGATGTATAGGTTATATAGCCGCCGGCGGCACTTCCGCTGTCGGGCTGAAGCATGGCGTCCTGCGGGATTCGCCAAGTATCGCCGGCCTTAAAACAAATCGTATCTCCGGGAGAAAATGTTTGTGAGTTCACCTTGCCGATAGTCTTCCACGCTGTAGCATCAGTTAGTCCGTTGGCACTATCGCTGCCGCTGTTTTTGACATAATAAGTTGCTGCTAATGCCGGCAATGTCCCGGCTGCTATCGTTACCACGACAGCGAATAAAACCAATAGATTCTTTTCCTTAACCATTTTCCTCCTCACTTTCTTTTTTTAGCCGGTGAATATTTTTGCGTTTATCCAAATCCTCAGATTACTTCCGACGGCTAAACCGCTCTCACACTGCATCCTGTACAGGGAAGGAATAAACAGACAATTATGTAGCATACAATAAATATCTACAATTGTCAATAGATTAGTTCAAACTTTGTCCGAACCCTGCAACTTACCCTGGTTCTATGCGTATGTCGTTTCGTTCGTTGAAACTGCGGGGGCATAATCCTGCCGACGTGATTGCCGGAGCATTGCAAAGCTAAATATCAAAATTACGGAAGATACTTTACCGATATTCCAGTTAAACCATCATCGTCGTATATTGTTAGCCGGATTGCGTAATCCGCCTTACGGGGGGCCGGCAGCAGGGACGAATTCAACAATCCCTGCCGCCTCGCAAATATTTGCTCAGGCCAAACGCCGGGTTCTTTGGTAATCTGCTTGTAAACGGCTTTCTCCAAATCGCTGTCGGTTTCGCCAGCCGGTTTTTCCCACGACCACGCCGGCTTAACAGATTTCGTCTCTGAATCCAGCCGTTGATAAACCCAGCCAATCCTGCTCCAATCAACTATCGGCAGTAATTTTTTATACTGACGCCGGATTTGGTCACTGACCGCTATCTCTACTCCGCCTTTGAAGGCCTGCAGTTTTTCGTTCGCTATAGCGCCGACATTACTAAAAATTGCGATAATTGTTTCTTCCTTGTCAACATATAGCGCTCTTATCGATGGAATTGTTATCGTAACTGTTTGTCTCGCTGTGCTGCTTGCAGCTTCTGCAATGTTTGTATTCGCACCACCGCAAAGTGCCAAGCCGGCTGTCAGGGCGTAGATTAAGTATTTTGAGTTCGTGGTTTTCATTCTTTACATCAGAGTTTCGTCGGCAGCTTTCGTGCAGGTTACGCTCTTTGGCCTGCGTTTGGCAAAGGCCAGCAAGCTGCCCAGGGCTAACAGTATTCCCGTCGCCGGTTCCGGTATCTGGGGGACGGGAAAGTCGTTGGCTTCTCCCTCTGCCGGGACTGGAAAATCTTGCTGTTCTTCTTCAGGCGCAGGCGGGCTTGGTCGTCTCCACTTTTGCGGCCTTTTACCACTTCCGCCGCCACCGCCGCCTTGCCGACTATAATCTGCGGCACTGCGTCTCAAACCACCACCGCCAGGGCTGCTCTGCGGCCTCTCTTCGGTAACCAGAAACTCGTATTTAACCCGCTCAAATACCGCAATAATAATTTTCGGCGTATCAAGATATACGACAGAGCTGCTTGCAGTCGGGTCGCTGACATCGCCCAGCCAATAAACGAATTGATAGCCGGGTTTTGGAACTGCGGTCAGGGTAACTTCTGTATTCAGGTCAAAATGATGAACCCCTACATCCGGAGTTACTGTGCCGCCCTGAGCGGGGGTTTGTTGAAGCAAAAGCACGGGGTCGTCCGTTCGGCAATACGCTGACCCGGGCAATGCAGCGGAAATAACCGCAATGGCTAATATTACAGACCACCAGCCAGTAAATATTGAGCTATTGCGTTTCATTGTCCTCCGTCTCCGGTCACAAAGTTCATTGTTTATTGCAACCAAACCCCACCTCACTAAACAAGCTTTCGTTGTCTCTTTAAGAACACTACACTGCCAAGGCCAAGTAATACTATCGTAGCCGGCTCAGGCATAACAGGGGCATCACCTCCTGCTTCAAAGCCTTTTGCCTCGTAGTCGCCTTTAACGGGATCATAGTCACTGGCAATGACCAGAAAGTATGAATGCTTACCGCCAATCAAGGCGCCCCAGTTAAATTCCCAGACTACTCTTGACCGTTCGCTGTCAAAATATCCGTCCGACGGCGACACCCCATCCTCCTGATCATCCTGCCAATTGACGCCATCTTCACCTATTGAAGCTTCGTTAATATTAGTTTCGAGACCGAATATCTCGAAATACCCAATATCTCCTTCTTCATTAGCGTCAGGATGATTAAATATCTGATATGCATAAATGTACTGGCCGGTCATATTCAACGGCTCCAACTGCTCAACCAGGGCCTGCTCCTCGGAATCGGGCTGTAGATTCGATGTATCATAAACAGCAAACTCCACCATCACATATAAGCCGTCCTTTTCATAAAATGATCTGCCCTGCCAGTTGCCTACTGCCTCTGCATACGAGCTGTCTGGCAGATAACTGAGCTGAGTAAGCGTCGCAGATGCATTCTGCACAAACAATGCTGCAATAAGCAACAAAGCTAAAAAAATGATTTTTCTTATCACCCTCATTTTTTATTCCTTCATTAAAGAACATCCAGCACACTAACTATTTGCCTGCCCCAAAAACATAAATTGCTTTTATCCCAAGGGGACCCCAAACGCGAAAAAAGCATTTGGGTGTCCCCCAAAACCACTCAAACAGACCGCCTTTTTCGGACAAGAGTCATCATCGCACCGCCAAGGCCAAACAACATGAGTGTTGCCGGTTCGGGGATGCAAATGGTGTCAATTCCCACCCAATCAACCATAATATCACCCTTGATAGTAATCCACTCCTCGATTGGGTTCGGCCATATACTGATCTCGAACAGCGTGTAGTTCCAGCCGTTGCCGGCGAAGTCCACCCAGTCCGTACGAGACATCTGCATAGATTCAAACGGAGCAACGCCGACCATTGGTTCATTCGGCAGAAAAGGATCAACGTCTGTCGCCTTCCACAGCAACTGAATCCAGATTTGCTTCTCTGGATTTGGCTTGTTCCAATTGGGGATATAGACGTCTATCTCACCCGACAATGGCCACGCTCCCGGCTCAAGGACCCAGTCGCCAATTGCTGTTACCCTCAATTTCGGATTCCCATAGGGGTTGTCTACAACATCTGGAACCGGTACAGTATTGGCGTCTGAGAAGCCCCACTCCTGATAGGTGCTTCCCGGGTCACCACGCCAGGAGGGAACAAACAATTCGGTTGCGAACGCTGCTGACCCTGTTGACAGGAACACTGCTATGTATATAATTAACAGTCTTTTCATCTTCCGCTTTACCTCCTTTAATAATGAGCAAAAGCCCTTTAATAAAAGGCCTATGGCTTTCCATACATTTGCCCATATTGCTGTGCGCGCAAAGTCCCCGCGCACTTATGTTTCGGGCATCCTCGCCCTAAGGAGTTTTCTTCCGCCCAAATCTCGGCAGTAACGCTGGTGCGTTAACTACCTGATTGTACAAACACAACTCAAGCTCAAGTGTACAACACCTTCACCGTTACTTACAAACACCTTCACCTTCGTTGAATTCTCTCTACCCCCTCTTCATGACGTGCATCTATACACTTTACTCTCAGTTACACAAGAGAAGTTCCGTTAAAAAGCAAAACAGACACCGTCCTTACTGATGAGTTTTCTCACAGCCCCCAAGCTGTAAATGATATTTAACCAGATTAGCTTCCAAAGGTCAAGTCTTTTTTTCAGTTTTTTTGGGCGTTACCGCTGAGCAGCCGGAGCCAATTGTCCTGCAATGCCGTTTAAAAGGGCTGTAACAGGCGATTTAGAGGCAGGTAAAAAAGTGAAAGTTAAAAAGGAAAAAGGCAAAAAAACATCATTTGTGATTCGTAGAGTTGATGTGCAAACTCATTCACGCATTTACTCATTTACGTTTTGTCTTTCTTGTCGGCTTTTGGCGCACAAATCGGCTGATATTGCGAATCGCCTGGCGCAGACGCTGCTCGTTTTCCACAAGCGCTATCCGCATATAATGCTCGCCGTTTTCACCGAAGGCCCTGCCCGGAGCAATCGCAACATCAGCATACTCCATCAGGTCCATCGCATAATCGATACTACCCTTACCTTTGGAATGCTCCTTTGGCACTTTTGCCCATACGAACATCGTAGCCCGCGGCTTTTGAACTTCCCAGCCGATTCTCGCAAGGCCGTCACAAACCACATCCCGCCGCGACCGGTACTTTTCGCACTGGCCGGTTATGTCCTCGTCACAATCCCGAATCGCTATAATGCTGGCTATCTGAACCGCCTGGAATATACCGTAATCGTAATAGCCCTTTATCGTAGCAAGGTAATCAATCATATCCTTGTTACCAGCTACGAAGCCGACTCGAAAACCCGCCATATTGTAGGGCTTGCTCATCGTAATAAATTCAACGCCGACATCCTTGGCACCCTTAACCGAAAGAAAACTCGGCGCTTTATAGCCGTCGAAACAGGTTTCCCCGTATGCAAAATCGTGAATAACCGCTATCCCGAATCGCTTCGCCACGTCCACAACGGTCTCGAAGAACCCTTCATCCACAGTCATTGCGGTCGGATTGTGTGGATAATTAAGAATAAGCAGTTTCGGCTTCGGATACAAGTGCTCGCAAACCATAGCAATGGTGTTGAGAAACTTCTCGTCGGTACCCAGAGGCACTGTTATCACGTTTGCCCCCGCTAACGCCACTGCATAGTTATGTATCGCAAAAGCAGGGTCCGGCACAATAGCGGTATCGCCCGGCCCTAACATCGCCAGACACAAATGACTGAAACCTTCCTTTGAACCCAGGCAGGCCAGCACCTCGGTCTCAGGGTCCAGCTTCACGTTCCATTTTCGCTCGTATTTTTTCGCAATTTCGCCTCGCAGATTCTTGATACCCTTCGATGCGCTGTATCGGTGATTGCGAGGGTCCCTGGCCGCTTCGCACAGCTTATCAATCACAATTTGCGGCGCCGCATCAGAGGGATTACCCATCCCTAAATCGATAATATCTGCACCTTGCTGACGCATGGCAAGTTTTAAGGCGTTCAATCGCCCAAACAGATAGGGCGGCAGACGTTTTATTCTCTGTGCCGGCTCAATCTTAAATTCGGCCATAATCTTTCTCGCAAATCCTGCAGTAGATATGATAGATGAGTCAACAAGTCCAAACATCTATTCATTCACGCATTGTAGCCGAAGTCCTATCCTGTGTAAAGCGTTCGGGCTAAAATCGCTTCATCAAATTAACGCCCAATACCGGGCCATCGTTGCTTGCCGTGTAAGGCAGCACCTCAAAACCCGCAATTTCAAGTTTCTTATGCCTGCCTGCAATAGTATGCCCGACTATCCAGCCGAGAGTGGCGCCAAAAACAACGTCACTGCCCCAGTGGTCGCCTACATCCATCATTCGATAGCCCACAAGAGATGCCAATACATACGCAGGTATGCCCACCTTCGGGCCGTAAAACTCATCCAATACGGAAGCGACCGTAAACGAGCTGGCAGTATGGCCGCTCGGCCAGGCCCAGCTCTTGCCGTTGGGAGTGTCATTGTCTCTGACGGCTTTTAGACCCACGATAACCAGCCCAGTCACCGACAGCGACGTCATCATCGTCCACGCCCGCTGTTTGTTAAACTCATCGCCGCTTTCCGCACTAATAGCATACCAGAGGCCGGTTACCGCAAAATGCGTTCCCGGAGAGCCGATTATGTTAAGAGACTCGTCTGTAAAGCCCTGAAAAGCCCGATGCCTCTCGAAATTCTCTGCCAGATTCTTGTCGGCATTACTGTAGTGCATTGCAACGCTTGCCCCGCCGGCCAGCATCAAAGCGGAAAAATTATCTTCTCGCAAAAACGTGGCCTGTGAATCTTCGATAATCCTGTTCGGCCAATCGTCAAAATCGGCCCCGGCAGATTCAAGGAAAGTATTTTTTCTGGACAACTGCCCTGTTTGATTGGCGCAGCCGGAGGCCAAAATCAAACCTGCGCAAACAACCCTCAGCCAGCATCCGTTCCGGCTAAATCTAACCATTTAAGACATTCTCCCCTCAACATAGTACGCCTCAGACGATACGAAATCATTCCCATTCAATCGTTGCCGGCGGCTTGCTGGATATATCATACACGACACGGTTAACCCCCCGCACCTCATTTATAATCCTGCTGGATATAACAGCCAAAACATCGTATGGAATCTGTGAAAAATCAGCGGTCATAAAATCGACTGTCTCAACCGCACGAATAGCGATAACGTTTTCATAGCTTCGTTCATCACCCATCACACCGACTGTCGAGACAGGCAAAAGCACCGCCAGGGCCTGTGATATTTTTCTATACAGTCCCGCTGATTTTATCTCGTCTATTAAAATTTCGTCAGCTGCCCGCAGAATTTCCAGCCTTTGGTGTGTAACCTCGCCGATTATTCTCACCGCCAGTCCGGGTCCGGGGAAAGGATGCCGCCAGACAATATCCTCCGGCAGGCCCAAATATTCGCCGACTACCCGCACCTCGTCCTTAAACAAATCCCGCAGCGGCTCAATCAGCTCGAAGCCCAGCTCAGCCGGCAAGGCGCCAACGTTATGATGCAGTTTGATATTCGCCGCAAGCCCGTCCGCCGTGCCGGACTCGATAACGTCAGGGTAGAGCGTGCCCTGGGCAAGAAACTTTGCATTGGCAATCCCGGCGGCCTCGGACTTAAAGGCCTCGATGAATTCTGCGCCGATTATCCTGCGCTTCTGCTGAGGGTCGGTTACCCCGGCCAGCCCCTCCAAAAACCGCTCAGACCAATCGACGACCCGAAGGTCCAAATGAAAGTGCTCACGGAAGGTTGACTGGACTTCTTCCCGTTCATTCTTTCGCAAAAGACCATTGTCAACGAAAATACAGACAAGCTTATCGCCCACCGCTTTATGAACCAGCGAAGCTGCAACCGAGGAGTCCACCCCGCCGCTCAAGCCGCACACAACAGTAGCATCGCCGACGCGTTTGCGCACAGCTTCGACCGTTTCGTTGACAAAATCGCTCATCTTCCAGTCGCCGCTGCAGCCGCAAATACGCATAAGGAAATTCTGCAGAATCAACGCCCCCTTAGGAGTGTGGGAAACTTCGGGATGGAACTGAACGCCGAAAAATTTCTTCTCATTGTGCTTTACCGCGGCAAACGGACAGGTCGGCGTAGCGGCAAGTTTTACAAATCCATCGCCTAATTGTCGAATCTGGTCGCCGTGACTGGCCCAGACCGTGGTCGAAGCCGGCAGATTTGCAAACAAATCGCTTCTATCAAGAATAGACAGATTCGCTCGTCCGTACTCTCGTCTCCGGGCGGCGACAATTTCGGCGCCTAAAATCTGACAGCCCAACTGCATTCCGTAGCAGATACCTAAAATCGGTACGCCTAATTCAAAAATTCTCTCATCGCATTTCGGCGCATTTTCATCATAGACGCTTGCCGGCCCGCCGGATAGTATCAAGCCCTTAACGCCCAGCTTGCGTAATTGCTCTGCTGTTATATCCGCCCGGCAAATCACCGAATATACATTGTGCTCGCGAACCCGCCTTGCTATCAGCTGGCCGTACTGACTGCCAAAGT
>CAJVYK010000037.1 GCA_913009865.1 uncultured bacterium | reverse complement strand
TGTATGCTTATTAGCCGCCGGTGCTGCGAACCGATGCGATGGGAAAGAACGTGGACATAACTAAAGTTGTCCGCCAGCACGCTGATATGGAGAACTTTTTTACCGGCGGCTTTGCGGTCAGGGGGCAGAAAGGGCAGCCGGAACAAATAGAAGACGAAGCGGCCGGCGATATAAAAATTGGGCTTGAAAAAATCGCTGATGAAGTTCGCCGGTGCCGTAAGTGCGGCCTTGGCTCACTGCGGACTAATGCGGTGCCCGGCGAAGGCAATGCTAATGCACGAATTGTTTTTGTCGGTGAGGGCCCCGGGGCTGACGAAGACGCTCAGGGCCGGCCTTTTGTCGGAAGGGCTGGAAAGCTGTTAGATAAAATAATCACAGGTTGCGGCCTGAATCGAAGCGATGTTTTTATATGCAATATCCTGAAGTGTCGGCCGCCGGACAATCGCGACCCCGGCGCCGAGGAGATAATAAGCTGCCTGCCATACCTTCAAAGACAGATTGAACTGATAAATCCTGATGTCATTGTAGCTCTGGGCGCTCACGCAGCCAGGACATTGCTGGATACAAACAAATCGATTGGTCAATTGCGGGGACACTTCCACGAATACTACGCCGGCCTCGGCGGGGCGCCTATGAAGCTTATGGCGACATATCACCCAGCTTATTTATTGCGGAGCTATTCTCAGGACAATCGCAGAAAAGTATGGGAGGATATGAAAAAGGTTTTAGCCGAGCTCGGCCTGCCAATCCCGCAACGGGGCGAGCGATGATTTTGCTCTGGTGTGGTAAGTTCAATAGCTGGTTCGTTAATTTTTTATCCGTTAAGCTCGTGGAACCTGAGTGATTTGTTTTGTCAATTCGCTCAGGAGGGCGTGCATTTTGGGGTCGGAACTTTCGGACTGGCCGATTTTGCTGCAGGCGTGCATAACGGTCGTATGGTCCCGGCCGCCCAGATGGCCGCCAATTTCCTCGAGACTGTGCCTGGTCAGATTTCTGGCTAAATACATACAAATCTGACGCGGTAAAGTTACACTTTGACTGCGTTTTTTACTTTGCAAATCGGCGAGACGCACATCAAAATGGCTGGTAACCACTTCGATAATATCGGTGATACTTATATGCCTGACTGCTGATTCAATTTGGCCGTCCAGGGCCATTTGGGCCAGCTCAAGTGTAATTTGCTTGCTCGTAGTGGTCGCTACAGCACAGATAGTCGTTAGCGCACCTTCCAATTCTCTGATATTTGCATGCACTTTGCGGGCGATGTATTCAGCTATTTCATCACAAATACTCAGGCCCCGAAGGTGGGCTTTTTTCTGCACGATTGCAACTCTCGTCTCGTAGCTTGGCGGGTCGATCCTGGCGACCAGACCCCAGTTAAATCTGCTGGTAAGGCGCTCTTCGAGGGAAGGAATCTCTGCCGGTGAGCAGTCGGCGCTGAGTATGATTTGTTTGCCGTTGTTATAAAGGGCGTTAAATGTGTGGAAGAATTCTTCCTGACTTTGCTCACGTTCGCGCAGGAACTGGATGTCGTCGATTACCAGCGTATCGACGGTACGGAACTGGCTCTGAAAGCCGGCTAAATTCCCTTCCTCGATAGCTCTGATAAATCTGTTGACGAAATTTTCACAGCTTAATAATTGAATTACCGCCATATTGAATTTTTTCTGGGCCTCGCTACAGACAGCATGCAAAAGGTGGGTCTTGCCCAGGCCGGAATTGCCGTAAAGGAAAAGAGGGTTGTAAGTATTGCCCGGCGACTGGCTTACCGCAACACAGCTTGCGTGAGCAAGGCGGTTACTGGGCCCTACTACAAAATTATCAAAGGTATAATCAGGATGTGATTTGAACCGAGGTTCGCTGCGTTGAGCAAGACGGGCGGATTTCTTGTGGCTATCGACGTTGAAATTTATGGTAACAAGATGGCCGGTTATTTGTTGAGCGGCCCGTGTGAAACTGCCTTTGCAATTGTCACCTAAAAACGCAGCGGTCGCTTCATCGGGACAACCGATTTCCAGTGAACCACCGCTCAAATGTACAACTCTTAGCTCCTCGAACCACTTGCGGGTATTTACAGGGTCAAGTACTTTTGCACGGTCAAGTATATCGGCGAAAATGTTTTCAACTTCCCTGACTGCCAAACCCCACTCCTCCTTATGAATTCCTGCTCTAAAGGTTTTTCTGATGGAAGTGCAAATCTAACTGGAACTGTCTGTTTTGTCAAAGAAAAACGTTGAACTTGTGGCAAAAAGCAAAAGATGAAAAATCTTTTCTCGACACTGGATACCTGGTCGAGCATCGAATGCCAAATCCACTTGAAATTTTTGTAAATATCTGCGAAACTACGAGTGTTTAACGTATTCTTCGTTTTCTATACGCTATACGCTATACGCTGTACGCTATTTATGAGGAAGCAGTTATGGGAATTTTCACTAAAACAGCAGAATATTTCAAAGACCGGCTGAGCAAAACGCGTGACAAAATCAACTCTTCGCTTTCGTCGGTACTGAGCTTAGGCAGAAATATCGATGAAGCCCTGCTCGATAAGCTGGAAGAGACGCTGATAAGCGATGATATCGGCGTAGAAACCACCGACAAGCTCATCTCGGACCTGCGCGAAGCTTTCCGCGCCAAGCAGATTGCAACCACCGACGACGTTATTCCATTCCTTAAGGAACACATCAAGAGCTATTGGCCGCATCGCGACAGGCAATTACGGCTTGCTGAAACCGGCCCGACCGTTATTCTGGTCGCCGGCGTCAACGGCTCCGGCAAGACCACAAGCATCGCCAAACTCGGCTTTATATTGAGCCGGAACAACAAAAAGGTTTTAGTCGCCGCCTGCGACACATTCCGCGCCGCCGCTGTAGAGCAGCTCACCATCTGGGCCGAACGTATCGGCGTACAAATCGTAAAGCACAAAACCGGCTCTGACCCCGCTGCGGTAGCTTTCGATGCCTGTGAAGCTGCCCTGGCAAGAGGCGCTGACTTTCTGATTCTCGACACAGCCGGCAGATTGCACACACAAAAGGATTTGATGAGGGAGCTGACAAAAATTCGCAACGTCGTAGTCCGTAAAATCGGCAGTATGCCCAACGAGGTATTGCTGGTTCTCGATGCCACTACCGGCCAGAACGCAATTATCCAGGCAAAGATGTTCACCGAAGCGATTGACGTTACAGGGATATTCTTAGCCAAGCTCGACGGCACTGCGCGCGGCGGAATTGTCATCGCTATTAAGGACCAGCTCGACATACCGGTAAAATTCGTCGGCCTGGGTGAAAAGCCGGAAGATATTGCGGAGTTCACCCCGGAAACATTCGTGGAAGCATTATTTAACTGACAAACCAGCCGATTTTGAGTCAAATATTGTTGTAAGCTTTGCTTTGACAAGAAGATAACACAGTTTGTCATTGCAGGTCCGCTGAAGGCGGACGAAGCGGTCTCGGTCCCTTCGAATGTAATTTGTTATTATTTCAGGCACAAACTTTAGAAAAACCGGTCGGATTTTGGTAAAATAAAGGTAGTTTTGGAGGCATTGTTTAATTGGAAGAACTGCGCCAGACGCTAAGGGTTAGAAAAGAGCGGGCCATTTTGGTAGCTGCTGTCCTGCATAGCCGTGGCGGCAGAGACGACCTGGCTGAGCTTACAGCCCTGGCTGAAAGTGCCGGGGCGGTTGTTGTGGATAGGCTTCAGCAGAGAATCCGCACAATACATCCTGCCAGGTATATAGGCAAAGGCAAAGCCGACCAACTCGCCGGACGGGCCAGGCGGTTCAAGGCAGATGTTGTGATATTTGATAACGACCTGTCGCCGGCTCAGATTCGTGAGCTTGAAAAAATAGTTGAAGTTAAAGTGCTGGACCGCAGCGAGTTGATTTTGGACATATTTGCCACCAGAGCAAAAACAAAGCAGGCCAGGTTGCAGGTGGAACTGGCACAGTTGGAATATACCTATCCACGATTGACCAGGATGTGGTCGCACCTTGATAGTGTAGCCGGGGCGGGCGGGGCAACTGCAGCAGGTGCCGTCGGCGGTATCGGCACCAGAGGGCCGGGCGAACAGCAGTTAGAGATTGACCGGCGACTGGTTAATAAACGAATTACAGAACTCAAACGCCAGCTCGGCTCTATCGATAAGCGCAAAATTCGCGAGATTGACCGGCGAAAAGGAATGTTCAAAATCTGCCTGGTCGGCTATACCAACGCAGGCAAAAGTACTCTCCTAAACACACTTACCGATGCAGCCGTGCTTGTCGAGGACCGGCTTTTTGCTACGCTGGATACTCGGACAAAAAAATGGACGCCGGCCAGTGGGGTCGAGGTGCTTTTGAGTGACACGGTTGGTTTTGTAAAAAAACTGCCTCACCAATTGGTTGCCTCGTTCAAGGCAACGCTCGAAGAGGCCGTCAATGCTGATTTGCTCCTGCATATCATAGATGTATCTAATACGGAGGTGACCAGCCAGATTGAATCTGTCAAAGAGGTGCTGGCAGAGATTGGCTGTGGCGAAAAGCCGACCTTGGAGGTGTTTAACAAGATTGATGTTGTAAGAAAAATAGGCCGGCTTGAAATGCTGCAGACGCTGTTTCCCGATGCGCTGTCTCTATCGGCCAGGACGGGCTTTGGCTTAGAGCAGTTGTGCGAGGCGGTGTCGGCAAAATATAGAGGCGGTGAACTTTTGTTACAGGTCCGCAGCAGTCAATCGAACGGCAAGGTTCAGAGCTTTCTGCGAGCGTATGGGCGGGTTTTGAAAGAGCGGTATTGCGACGGCTCTGTTCTGATTGACGCTAAGCTGGGCCGAAACCAGCTGCCCGAACTGAAACGCCTCCACCCGGAAACAATAGAAATCGTAGAAGCGTGAAACGCATCTCGGAAAAAAGAATTAGCCACAGAGTTCACAGAGAACGCGGAGAAAAATTAAATATCAAAAAGCAAAATGCAAAATGACAAATCAAAATTCAAAAAGAAGAATCAGCCACGAAAAGGCACAAAAAACACAAAGAAAGTTAGCGTACAGCGGGCAGCGTTTAGCGGATAGAAAAGACCAAGAAAAATTAACCGCGAATCCATTCGGCTTCGCTCACGACAAGCGGGGATGGTGAGAAGAAAACGCAAAGTGTAAAGCCAAAAGCGTAAAACTACAGCGCAAAATTCAAAAACAGCTTCTTCCGCAATGACACGTCCAAATACCAAGATTGACATTCCTGCGAATGGTTGTTCTAATGCACATCTATGTTCAAGAATATTTCCATAATCGGCGACGGTGCGATGGGCACCATTCTGGCTATACTGCTCTGCGAAAAAATAGCGGGTAGCGGACAGCGGACAGCGGATAGTAAAAAAAAGGCAAATAGCAAATACGCTAAACGCTCTGTACGGATGTGGGGTTACGATGCCAAACAGTTAAAGCAGATAGAAGCCGGCGGCGAGAATAAAAAATTTCTGCCCGGCTATAAACTGCCCGCCTCTCTGATGTTCGAACCGGATGATAAGCGAATAATGGCAGGCGCCGACTTGATAGTTTCGGCTGTGCCCTGCCAGTTTATACGCCGGATTTGGAACAGGTTGAAAGATTATGTCCCTAAGAATGTCCCCATTGTCTCGGTTGCCAAGGGTATTGAGAATGATACGCTGCTGCGTCCGACTCAGATACTTGCCGAGATACTGGAACAGGAACTCAAAACTCAAAACTTAAAACTCAAAACTGCCGTTCTTTCCGGCCCTACCATTGCCGACGAATTAGCCAGGAAACTTCCGGCGACGGCCTGTGTTGCCTGCGAAGATGAGCAATTAGCCAGAGATGTCCAGCACACTTTTAGCGCACCATGGCTGCGTGTTTACACTAATACCGACATCATCGGCGTTGAGCTGGCTGCCGCCTGTAAGAACATTATTGCCATCGCAGCGGGTATTATAGACGGATTAGGCGCCGGCGATAATGCAAAGGCCGCTCTTTTGAGCAGGGGACTTGCCGAGATAACCCGCCTGGGGGTCGCCTGCGGCGCAAAACCGCAGACGTTTGCGGGATTAGCCGGCCTGGGTGATTTGGTGACAACCTGCATTTCGCCGAAGGGCAGAAACCGCTCGTTCGGAGAAAGAATAGGCAAAGGTCAAACGGTAGAGCAGGCGCAAAAGGCCACCGAATCGGTTATCGAGGGCATTGCTACCTGCGAATCGGTCGCTGCACTTGGGCGGCGATACAATGTTGAAATGCCGATTACCAGCGCTGTCTATGAAGTGCTGTTTGAGAACAAGGGTGTGCAGACGGCAATCGCCGATTTAATGAAGCGAAGTCTCAAAGCTGAATGAGAATTGTTGTGATGCGTTATACGTATTGCACAGTACGCCATACGAAACTATGACTCGGCCACCCACTGCCATGGAGGGGTTGTCTGCCTCACTGAAGCGTAAGCACTTCCGATAAAACTTTGTTTCGTTCGAGGAATTTTTTGTTTTTAAAAAGTTTTTTCTCACTTCAAAACAGGCACTTCATCCATAATACCGAAACCGTTTATGAATCTATTCTCGATTTATCCGGAGTGAAATCACAGATTTTATAGGAAGTAGTACCGGCAAACAGGCAAGTTTCTACGACACTCTATCCCGTTTATCGGGACTGCGATTTGGCTGGTTGGAGAGCTGTTTCTTATATTTTAGTTAGCTACGGTTTAATGTCATCGGGATACGTCCGAATAACTTTAATGCAGGCGTTAACTTGGTATCCTGATAAATCGGAATTAGTAGCCCTTTAAGTCAGTTTTTGTGGGTGAGATTGATATGTCCTGGTTTTTGAAAAGCCGTACATATTCTATTGGCGTGGATATGGGAGATGATACCCTGAAGTTGGTCCAGCTTGGAAATAATGGAAAGGGTATAGGTTTAGTTGCCGGCGGCAGTAAGAATCGGCCGGCAGATGTGGAGCCGGGCAGTGCCGGATGGCAAAGATGGGCCATCGAAGCTATATGCGAGCTGACAGCAAACGGTAAATTTCGGGGCAGGGACGTAACAGCGGCAATATCTGCACGGGAGGTGTTTATTGACCACATAAAAATGCCGAAGATAAAAGACGGTGAGCCGCAGGATGCGCTTCTTTCAGAGATAAAACAAAAACTGCCGTTCGAACCTGACAATGCGATGATAAAGTACATCCCGACGGAGGAGGATAATGTTCTGGTGATAGCAACTGAGCGGGAAAAAATTGATAGGCATTTAGCAATATACGAAAGGGCCAATCTACAGATTAAGTCCATTGCCGTCTGGCCGGCAGCGCTGACAAACACATATATCAGGTTTTTCGGCAGACGTAAAGCCGATATTGAAACGGTTGTAATGCTCGCTTGTATGGAGGCAAACTGTACGAGTGTTGTGATTTGCCGTCATAAGAATCTACTTCTTGCTCGTTCGATACCCATAGGAGCACGGCAGCTTGATGACAAGAAAACAGTAACGAGATTGATATTGGAATTGACTGCCTGCAGGCAGCGCTTTAGCTTGATGTATAGAAAGGCTCAGATAGAGCGTTTGGTCTTCCTTTCGGGTTTGAGTGTAGATAAAGACATATACGCAACGATAGCAAAGCAGTTGGAAATGCCGACACAGATAGGAGATTGTTTGGCGGCGGTGGAAATGACGAATTTCTATGACTCAGGTGTAGATAGAAGAGGATGTCAGGTTAATTGGGCTACCGCCTTCGGGCTTAGCTTGTCGTAGGGATGGGTTGAAAAATGCTTAATATAAATTTTGTACCGGATGACTACATTCAAAGCAACGAATCTCGCAGAACAAACCTGATGTATCTTGTGTTGCTTGCGGTGGTGATGGCGGCCTTGGGCGGAGCGTTTATGATTATCAAGATACGCCAGCGTGCCTTCAGTGCCAAGGAAAAACTTGTAGATGCGGAAATGGCCCGGAAAAAAGAGGATATAAGACGAACTGAACAGCTTCAGATAAAGAGTAGTGCGATGTGGAAAACGGCTCTTACTACCGCAGAACTGCTCGAGCCGGTGCCGAGAAGCGTTCTCTTGGCCTCGTTGACGAATAACTTACCGCCGGGAGTATCGCTTTTGCAACTGAACCTTGTTCAAAAAAAGCCGAAGAGAATCCCGGCCTCGGCAACCAGTAAATATAAGGCCGAACAAGCTAAAAAGGCAATGGCGGCTCAGCCGAAAGTATCACCGGAGAAGCTGTTAGAGACGCGTATCGATATCGAAGGCATTGCTCCGAGCGATATTCAGGTTGCGGCCTATATTGAGCGGTTGAGTAGTTCAAGTTTGCTGGACAATGTGGCGCTGGTGGAATCAAAAGAACTCAGAACTCAAAACCAGGCCATGAGCGGAGTCGAAGGATCAGAATTCAAAACTATGGGAGCGTTCAGGCAATTCAAGCTGACGGCGATGCTGAGAAAAAACGTTCACCTTGCCAAAGAGGATATAGAAAGAATAGCGTATAGTAATAGTATTAATGCGTCCGCTATCCGCTAATTTTGATAAAGGGCAAAATTATGACCAGTGGCTTAAGAAAAGTAATATTTTTCATTTTGCTGTTAGGCCTGACTTATCTTGCATACCAATATATGATTAAGCCGGCCAATAGCGCTCTGGCCGGAAAGAAGGCCCGAGTTCAGGCGAAATTGGTCAAACTAACCGAGTTTGAAAAAGCCACTGCAGCGGCAGAGGACCTGAGCAAACAGCTTGAACAATTGCAGGAGGCAATCGAGTTTTTTGAAAGCAAGCTGCCGCCTACAAGTGAAATTGACAAGGTTCTTCAGAACGTAACGGTAATTGCGCAAAAGCACGGGCTAAGGTCCAAAACGATTCGAACACTGAAGAAAAAAGATAATAGTGGCTACATAGAACAGCCGTTAAAAATGGAATTAGTGGGGAACTTTAATTCGTTTTATTCGTTTCTCCTGGAGCTTGAGAAGCTTCCTCGCATAATGAAAATCCGCGAGCTTAAGTTAAAGAAGCAGACCAAACAAGAGGGCCGAATAGCAGCTAACTTTATAGTGAGTATATTTTTCCAGAACAAAACCAGCTAAAAAATAATGGAGTTTGACTATGTTGTCTTTCCTGCGGGACCAAGGACCTGAAGATTTGTCGGCGCAAAAACCGCATAAAGTAGTGGATAGTAACAGCGTAGAGCAGACAGGAAAAGAAAAACTAAATGCTGATGGACAGCAGGAATATCTTACCGTGTCCGCTCAGAGTAAAAATGTTCGCAGGACCACGTGCCTGCTTGCCGTTTTGTTTGGCATGGGTTTGTTATGCCTTTGGTTTATGGTAAAAAAAAGCACGCCCCAAACAGCGTCAGCATCGCCGGTGAACACCGAAGAGATACAGATTGAGATGGCCATCACTCGGCTTACCGGCGTCAGGTCAGAAATATTTAACCGGATGGAGAGGATAGTTAAGAAATTTTATGAGTTTTCGGACGTGCAGCAGGTCGGGGTCAATGAGCTGGTGAAAAATCCGTTTAAGCGAGGGAGATTTTTGGGCGATTTAAGAGAAAGCTCTGATACCAGAGGGAAAGGTCTCGATAAAATCGGAATGATGAGGCAACAGCAGATAAACAACCTCGAGCTTTTGAGCATTATGCAATCGGGCCAGAAGGATGGGGAATGGTGCTGTATGATTAACGATAAAATCCTTTATGAGGGAGATTCAATAAGAGGTTTTAAGGTTCGTCAAATTAGCGATAGTTTCGTTAAACTTGAATGGGACCCCAAGGCTGATGAGCAGCGTTCGGCAGCCCCAATAGAAGGTGTGGAAATAATATTGAAGTTATCGGAATGAAATTAGTTTTCTCGTATTGTGTATCTTGTGTTGCGGATTGTATTAGACGCATCGCACACGACACATCACGTACGGTACACAACTCGGACAGAGACGTTGAGGTCTCAACTCGCAGGGACGATGGCCAATCTATCCGCGGGCTAAGCGACCTTTATGTTCCGGAAGAGGCCGGCGAATCGTCCAGCGCTAACAGGGTTGGCGCCGGACATAGTATCGTTAATGTCCTGTTGGATATGGGCAGACTTACGCCGCAGCAGTGTGAACATCTGTGGCATCAGCAAACAGGGCCCGGCAGTGATGTCGAAACAATACTGCTGAAAGACGGGCTGGTTAGTGCTGAGGATATTTTGGAGGCTCGCGCCAAGCTGTATGAGCTGGAGTTTCAGCACATAAAGCCGGAGAAGGTGGAAAAAGAAGCTTTTGAGAAGCTCGGTATTGATTTTATAAAAAGTAATTCTATTTGCCCGATTGCGATAGAAGAAGGGACTTTGGTTGTTGCAACTTCTGAGCCTGCAAATGTCTTTGCGATAGAGGATGTAAAAAGACGCACGCAGATGAATCTGCGGCTGGTAGTCTGCAGCGCCGAAGACATCGATGCGGTGTGCAATTCGTTCAGGAAGGAAGAAAGGATTGATTCCTGCCTTGACGATATTATCAGTGATATGACAGATGTGGAGGTCGTTGCCGAGCAGGAGAAAGACTGGGAAGACCTCGAAAGAATGGCGGGCCAGTCGCCGATTATCAAATTCGTTAACTATCTGATTAGTAATGCGATACACGAAGGAGCCAGTGACATTCACATCGAACCTAAGGATAAGTTTACGAGAATAAGGTACCGTATAGACGGGGTGCTTTTCGAAACAATGCAGTCGCCGTTAAAGATGCACCCTGCGGTTGTTTCGCGCATTAAGATTATGTCCAATCTTGATATTTCGGAAAGACGGCTGCCGCAGGATGGGAAAATTAAGGTTTCCGTGAGCGGCAGAGGAATTGATTTGAGGGTTTCGACACTGCCGACGAATCATGGAGAAAAGGTGGTTATCCGCGTGCTGGATAGTAAATCGATTATGCGGGGTCTTGAGCAGTTGGGTATGGAGCCGATGGTGTGTACTGCTTTCCAGAGCCAGATAGCGCTGCCTCATGGGATTTTACTTGTAACAGGTCCTACTGGTTCCGGTAAGAGCACTACGCTGTACTCGGCTTTGTGCCAGATGGACGGGGATAAATTGAATATTTCCACGGTGGAGGACCCCGTGGAGTATGAACTTGGTTTTTGCAATCAGGTGCAGGCCAACGAGAAGATTGGCCTCGACTTTGCCTCGGCGCTTAGGAGTTTGCTGCGTCAGGACCCGGATATCATAATGATCGGCGAAATTAGAGATAATGAAACAGCCCGAATAGCGGTACAGGCGGCTTTGACGGGACATTTGGTACTTTCGACACTGCACACAAATGATGCGGCCAGCAGTATTACAAGATTGGTCAATATCGGCATTGATACGTACTTGATAGCAGCATCGTTGAATGCTGTGCTTGCTCAGCGATTGGTCAGAAAAATTTGTCCGAAGTGCAAGCAGATTTACCGCGTCCCGGAAAATATGCGCAAATATGTGGAGAACTCAGGGGTCGGGCCGGAACAGCTTTTTCACGGCCTCGGCTGTGACTATTGCAGAGGCTCGGGCTATGTAGGCAGGATAGGTATTTACGAACTGCTGGTTATCGATGAGCAATTCCGCGATATGATTAACAAAGACTCCTCGGTTAATAATATGCGACGTACATTTCATGAAAGCAGACAGCCGAGCTTGTTTGACGATGGAATTGAAAAAGTAAAGCGGGGCTTGACGACAATAGAAGAAGTGCTGCGGGTAACCGAAGTGTATGGCCAGAACGAACGGGAAGTTTTCGTTGAAAGTGTCGGATAAGAAAGTGTGCAAGTTCACGAAAGCAAAAAAGGGCAAGGATAGCTATAACTTATGCACCTGTAACTTGTGTACTTGTGGCTTATGTACTTGTGCCCTTGTCTAAGGGAGATTGCGGTATGATAGATATAAAAACTATATTGGCAAAGGCCATAGAAAAGGGAGCAAGCGACGTACATATCAACGTTGGGATGTCGCCGATAATCCGCAAGAATACGGAATTGATCGATATGGATTTTTCCGCCGTCAGCAACGAAGAGGCGAGAGAAATGGTCCTCGCTATGGTTGGGCCGGACAGATTCAAGAAATTCGAAGAAAACAGAGACCTTGATTTCTCGACAACTGTCGATACCGGCCATCGGTTCCGCGTCAACGCCCATTATCAACGGGAAACGATTGCAATTTCGTTCAGAGTAATTCCGAACCAGATTCCTTCAATGGACGATTTACATCTGCCGGCGGTCGTTAAAGAGCTGACGGATTTGCCGAGAGGATTGGTATTGGTAACCGGCCATACCGGTTCCGGTAAAAGCACAACGCTGGCAGGGATGATAGGGAGGATAAACTCAAAGTGCAGAAAGCGTATAGTTACACTGGAAGACCCGGTTGAATATGTGTTGGAAAACAGGATGAGTATGATAGAGCAGCGTGAAATCGGTTCTGACTGTCCGGATTTTGCATCGGGTCTGAGGCATGTATTGCGGCAGGACCCTGATATTATTATGGTTGGCGAAATGCGGGACCTGGAGACTACAAGTTCGACAATCACTGCCGCTGAAACCGGCCATCTTGTCTTTAGTACACTGCATACGATTAATTCTCCTCAGACTATTGAGCGTATTATAGATATTTACCCCGGAGCTCAGCAGAATCAGATTCGAACTATGCTGGCTAATACGCTGCAGGCGGTCGTTTCGCAGACACTATTCAGGCGGATAGATGAGCCGGGTATGGTACCGTGTACAGAGATATTGTTGTGTACATCCGCGGTGAGAAACTGCATTCGTGAGAACAGAATCTACGAGATACCCAATATTATTGAAACTTCCCGCAGGGTGGGTATGCAGAATATGAATCACAGCATTGCTGATATGTATTTCGATGGTTTCATAGACAGAGAAGAAGCAATTATGCGCTCAAGCAATCCCGGAAAGATGGACAAATTGCTTATGCCTACTGAGCAGTTTGAAGTTGTCCAGCCACCCGAAGAGGTAATAGCGGATGGTCGATAGCGGATACGTCAGCGCTCCGCAAGGAGTCCCAGGGACTGCCACAGATAAACACTATACGTTACACGTCAATGAAGTAGTAAGCGGAAGATAAAACTTATTATGGCAAATCTTTTTTATTTATTATATTTTTAGTATGGGTATGAATTCAGCTGTAGTTGCGGAAAATCGGCAACGAACTCAAGAACAGCGGCGGCAAGGTGAGCACGTTACCGCTGAGCATCCGTATGGAGGTCGGCAGAAAAGTATACTGCAGAAGATACGTGATTTCAAAGTTGAGTTTGGGCCGGGCAGGAAGGATATTCTGAACTTTACGAATCAGTTAGCGGTTATGGTTCGGGCGGGCATAAGCCTTCAGGAGTCGCTTGAGTTAATAGCAGGACAAAATGAGAACCAAAAATTCAAGGCGGTCATCACCGATTTGAAGAATCAAATCGAAGCCGGACAAAGTTTTTCACAGGCCCTTGCGGAGCATACGGAAGTTTTCAGCAATATTTATATAAATATGGTCGCTGCAG
>CAJVYK010000036.1 GCA_913009865.1 uncultured bacterium | reverse complement strand
CTGCCGGCTGCGTCAGCCGATTTGAAATGGCAAAATTCATTTTTGATAAACTTGATATCTCTGTCGATTTAAGCAGTTGCAAGACCAGCGATTACCCCAGCGCCGCTGCAAGGCCGTTAAACAGCCGATTCTGTTGCGATAAAATCCAGTCCCTGCTGGACGAGCCGATTCGACGATGGCAGGAACCGCTGGAGGAGTTTTTGGAGCAGTTATGAGAAAGATTCTTGTTACGGGCGGAGCCGGCTTTATTGGAAGCAACTTTGTGAGAATGGTTCTTGCAGAGCACGAGGATTGCTTCGTGGTTAATCTCGACAAACTTACTTATGCCGGCAATCTCGAAAACCTGGCCGGCTTCGAGAACCACCCCAACCACAAATTTATCAAGGGCGATATTTGTGATGGCTGCCTAATCGAAAAAATCATCGAGCAGTACAAAATAGATGCGATTATCAATTTTGCAGCCGAAAGCCACGTTGACCGTTCGATCGCCGAGCCGAAAGTTTTTATCGAGACCAATGTCACCGGCACATTAACCCTGCTCGAAGCTGCACGTGACAATAAATTAGAGCGGTTCATTCAGATTTCGACCGATGAGGTGTACGGCTCACTCGGCCCTGATGGCAAATTCACAGAGCAGACTCCGCTAAGCCCGAATTCACCGTATTCAGCCAGCAAAGCCGCCGCCGACCATTTGGTCAAGGCCTTCGGACACACCTGGGGACTTAAGGTTAATATTACGAGATGTTCAAACAACTACGGCCAATATCAATTCCCGGAGAAGATGCTTCCGCTGATGATTAACAACGCCCTGAACGATAAAGAGCTGCCTGTTTACGGCGATGGGCTGTATATACGCGACTGGCTGTACGTCTATGACCACTGCACGGCCGTCTGGAAGGTACTGACCGAAGCACAGCCGGGCGAAACTTACAACATTGGCGGCTGCAATGAAAAAACAAATCTCGAAGTCATTGACCTGATACTCAACCGTCTGGGCAAACCAAAATCACTGATTAAACACGTAACCGACCGACCCGGCCACGACAGGCGATATGCTATTGACGCAGGCAAAATAATCAACGAACTGCACTGGAAACCTTCGGTTACTTTCGAGGAAGGTATCAGTAAAACAATCGATTGGTACCTGAGCAATAATGACTGGCTCAGTAACGTAGTCTCAGGCGACTATCAAAAGTATTACGATGCGATGTATGAAAATCGATAGGCAAACGAAAGGCAAATCCGGTCAATGTCAGAGCCGCTCAAAGGTAAAGCAACGATATGCGTTGTGAATTATAAAACATTAGATTTTACCAGACTGTGCTTGCGCAGCATTCGCAAATTCACTAAGTACCCTTATGAGACAATCGTTGTTGATAATAATTCACAGGATAAGTCTCTGGAGTATCTCAAAGCTCTGAGCTGGATTCGTTTAATCGAGCGCAGCAGTAAAGAAGACCCCAGTGGCGGCTACTCACACGCTGCGGCGCTGGACGTAGGGCTGGAGCACTGCGATACCGAATTTTTCATCTCGATGCATTCGGATACCTTTGTACAGAAGGCCGGCTGGCTCAGCGAGCTGATTAGCTACTTCGACAATAATGAAAACAACGGACAACGAGTGACGAGCGGCGAGCAGCGGGCGACGACTGTAGCCTGCGTTGGTTCCGGCAAAATCGAATTAGCGCCGAAATGGCGAACGCTGCTCAAGAAAGTGACCGATTTTAGAACCTTCAAGCGCAAACTGCTTCGAAAGGCGGACCCTGTCGGGAAATTCCGTTATTACAATCGCACGATATGCTGTGTTTACCGGACGGATATCTTGCGTAAGGAGGGGCTTTCGTTTCTTACCGACAGGGACAAGGGCCTGACATCCGGCAAAAAGTTGTACTTCGAACTGCTTGACCGCGGCTACAGAACCGTTGAGCTGTCACCGATGATAATGGGCCGATATGTAATACATCTTGCTCACGCCACACAGGCGGTCAACCCGCAGGAATTTACCCTGCGAAAAAGAACTGTTAAAAAATGTAATCGACTTGTTGACAAAATTATGTCATCAGAAATCGTTAAAAGTATCCTGGAAGATAATTCTCTGGACCGGTAACAAGCACTTTCATTGTCGGCGTAGTGGGGGCAAAGTCTTTTTTGCAGAAATAAACAGTTGCAACTTTCATCTCCCGGCTTTATATTTACTGTCTCTAATTATTTTTGAAAGGGTTAATAAATGAATTGTGACGTAGCTGATTTATCACTGGCCGCAGGCGGCAAAAAGCGGATTTTATGGGCTGATAACGATATGCCTGTCCTGGCGGAGATTCGAAAAAGGTTTGCAAAGAGTAAGCCGTTAAAGGGCAAAAACATTTCTGCCTGTCTGCACGTAACAGCCGAGACAGCCAATCTTATGAGAACGCTGAAAGCAGCAGGAGCTAATGCCGTTCTTTGCGGCTCTAATCCGCTCAGCACCCAGGACGACGTGGCCGCCTCGCTGGTTAAAGATTTTAAGATACCGGTTTTTGCCGTCTGCGGTGAAAACCGCAGCACCTATTACAAACACATCAACGCAGCAATCGACCACAAACCGGTTATCACGTTCGACGACGGCGCTGATTTGGTAAATGAATTACATACCCGCAGAAAGAAAGAAGGCCATCGGGTTATCGCAAGTATGGAAGAGACCACTACCGGCGTTATTCGTTTAAAGTCGCTGGCAAATGCCGGCAGGTTAAAGTTTCCCGTCATTGCGGTAAACGACGCAGCCAGCAAGCATCTTTTCGACAACCGCTACGGCACAGGCCAGTCAACGGTTGACGGCATTATTCGGGCGACCGATTTCCTTATAGCCGGCACAAAGGTCGTCGTGGTAGGATACGGCTGGTGTGGACGCGGCTTTGCTATGCGGGCCAGAGGAATGGGGGCTATCGTTATCATTACGGAAGTTGACCCCATCAAGGCGCTTGAGGCGGCTATGGACGGCTTCGATGTGATGCCGATGGCAAAAGCGGCAAAAATCGGCGGACTGTTCGTAACCCTCACAGGCGATAAAAATGTTCTACGCGCTGAGCACTTCCGGGCGATGAAAGACAGAGCCGTTATTGCCAACAGCGGCCACTTCAACGTCGAAATAGATATACCAGCCCTGAAAAAGATAAGTAAAAAGATAAATCGCGACGTTCGCAACTACACTGACGAATATATTCTGCAGAACAACAGGCGGATTTATCTTTTAGCCGACGGACGACTCATTAACCTTGCCGCCGCTGAGGGTCATCCCGCAAGCGTAATGGATATGAGCTTTGCCACGCAGGCGCTGGAAGCTGAATATGTGATAAAAAAACAGGGCGGCCTTACTGTTGCGGTCCACGACGTACCGATAGAGATAGAGCAGCGGGTGTGCCGGCTCAAGCTGAAATCGATGTCGATCGGAATAGACAAACTTACGCCGGAACAGATTGAGTACCTTGCCAGCAGCGGCGAGGGGACATAATAAACTCTCCTGTAACCTGCCTGCGCAGGCAGGTTACAGCTAAGGAGTCGGCAAGTGGAAGTATTTCGTTCGCCGCGTAATCCTGTTATTGAGCCGAAAGATGTCAAGCCCTCCAGGGATGACTTTGAGGTCATTGGCGTATTTAACCCCGGCGTTATTCGGTTCAGGGACGAAGTTGTTCTGCTGCTGAGAGTGGCCGAACGCCCGATTAACACAAATCAGGATGTCATTTTGACCGGCCTCTACGATGTTACTAAAGCCGGCATTGTTATAAAAGAGTTTTCGAGAAATGACCAGGAAAACGATTTTTCAGACCCAAGGTTAATAATAAGGCCGACTGAGACGTACTTGACGTCTATTTCACATCTACGGCTGGCGCGGAGTACCGATGGCGTCAATTTCGAGATTGAAGATACCCCCGCTATTGTCCCTTCCAATGATGTAGAAAGCTTTGGAATCGAGGACCCCCGGATTAGTTTTATTGATGGTATATACTACATCAGTTACGTTGCGGCCTCTGCCCTTGGAGTAGCAACCTGCCTGGCATCGACGAAGGATTTCAGCTCTTTCACCCGTCACGGCGTCATCTTTTGTCCTGATAACAAGGATGTTGTCCTTTTCCCCGAACGAATTAACGGTAAATACTATGCTCTGCACAGGCCGGTTTCACATTTATTTAAGAAACAAGAAATCTGGATTGCAGAATCCCCCGACCTGACCTGCTGGGGCAACCACCGCTTTTGTGTGGGCCCTCGCACCGGCTGCTGGGACGATACGAAGATCGGCGCCGGCGCCGTACCTTTCAAAACCGAGGCCGGCTGGCTGGAGGTTTATCACGGAGCCGACCGGGACAATCGCTATTGCCTCGGCGCTGTGCTGACCGATACCACTCAGCCCTGGAAAGTTTTGGCAAGAACGGAACACCCAATTTTTGAACCGCAGGCCGATTATGAAATTGAAGGTTTCTTTGGAAATGTGGTATTCAGTTGCGGCCTGCTCGCCGAAGACGGCAGGTTGAAAATTTATTACGGCGTGGCCGATACTTCGATTGGATATGCAGAGATGGCTTTACAGGATGTCCTGCAGGATTTGAATTTGGGTTAAATGGTAAGATTGTGAAATGCCCGGGCGGTGAAATCACGAATTACAAATCACGAACCACGAACCACAAACTTCGCCGCTTGTATGGTTTTTTAGTTCGGCGTGCTTATAGCGTTATTATGTTCGCCGCGTTGTTTTGTATCCTGGCGGTAAAGCTCTTTCATTCCCTGCGAATAAACCTGGCCGGCGAATACTTGATCTGGATTCTTACCGATATTGCTGTACTCTTGGGAATCGAAGTTGCTTTGGCGATTGTCTGTTTTCGCTGGCCCCGCAAATGGGTCATCCGAACAGCTATCGTCATTTCGGCTATCGTGTGCACATGGTCGATTATGAACGCCGGCTGGCTGATAAGAACGGGGACGCAAATCCTGCCCACGGTCCTTTTACCATTGTTTCGCGACCCGTTAAATTCATTAGGTATTGTTGGTGTCAATCTCGTAAAAATGCCGATCGCCGCCGTGATTTTGCTTGGCCCCAGTGCTGTTGCTCTTAGTTTTTTCTTTTTTGTTTTTGCAAAGCCTCAGCCGCCGCTTTACAACCGCAAGCGCTTCATCAACAAAATATTCATTTCTCTTCTTGTTATTTTTATCGCTGTTCTGACTCGCGGTCTGATAGCCAGGCATAGCTCAGCGCAGATAGCTTCCGCAGGGCTGCGTTACAATTGCCAGTTAAAAGCTGTAACGAGTTTACTTCTGACTGATTCCGGACGGCTGGTCAGAAGCGATTTGGCCAGCCCCAAACGAAAGATACCCTCCTTCGACCGGTTGAAAATTGATTTGAAACCACAGGGCCTAAACTATAATGTGGTTATAGTTGTCCTTGAGGGTGTTCAATACAGCCACACTTCACTGTCAGGCAGAGCAGATAACCTGACGCCGTATCTTGCAGCTTTAGCCGGCCAGAGCGTTGAATTCACAAACACCCGTTCGACGCTTACCCATACCACAAAGGCTTTATTTAGTCTTCTGACCGGCCGATACCCTTCTGCCTCCCAGGATATCGCTGAAACGGTCCCTGCTGTAAATCCTTATGCCGGCATCGCCTCGATTCTAAAACAGAAGTTGAATTTTAGAACCGCATTTTTTCAGTCAGCCAAGGGCAACTTCGAGTCTCGGCCGGGATTGGTCTATAATCTCGGCTTCGATAAGTTCTGGGCCAGAGATGATTTGGACGATCCTAACGGCTTTGTCGGCTATCTGGGCTGTGATGAATTTTCGATGTTAAAACCGATTTCCGAGTGGATAAAGTCCGACACCGGCCCTTTTTTTCTAACGATTCTCTGCTCGGTTACCCACGACCCTTATGAGGTTCCCGATTGGTTTGCCCCGCCGGCCAGAGAACCGATAGAGCGTTATCAGCAGACTATTTCCTATACTGATAAATTTTTAGCTGTGCTGGATGCCGAGCTTACCCGGCTGAATCTTGCGGACAATACGATTCTTTGTATTATCGGAGACCATGGCGAAGCGTTCGGCGAGCACGGCCTGCTCGGCCATGAACGAATAGCTTTCGAGGAGGTTCTCCGCGTACCCTGGCTCATTCGTGCACCGTCTATAATTAAGTCAGCAACCAGGGTTACAGAACCGGTTAGCTCTGTCGATTTAGCCCCGACACTGCTGGCTCTGTTGGGTTTCGAGATAGAAGCCGCCGGCTTTGACGGTCTTAACGCATTAGGGGTTTTGCCAGCCGACCGCAAAGTATATTTTTCCGGCTGGATGCGTCAAAGCCCTGCGGGTTTTGTGAAAGCAAATCGCAAGTTCATATACAGTCCAACGAACAAAATGGTCTCTATCTATGATTTGAGCGCCGACCCGTTTGAATTGGTTAGAATAGAGCCGGGTGAGCAGCAGAGCCGGAAAATTGCCGACGAGATTATCACCTGGCGAAAAAACAGTATTTTTCGGCTCGACCAGCAGCGCTCCGGCGAAAAGCTGCTTTTCGGCTCCTGGCTTTGCCGCTGGAACAACCGGATTTCCTGGGCCCAATATCGCCCCGAATCGAAAAAGTAGTATCGAGCCGTTCATTTTGTTCACAACTATGTTGTTTTTTATAAACATTGAACAAATCCCTTTGTCGTTTAACAATTTATAGTCGTAATTTAACAATTTATAGTCGTATAAATGTAAAAATGGATTAGTTGAGCACAACCGGCGTTGATAAAAAGCAACACGCTGTTAAAATACGACACTCGCTCATTTCACAGTGGAAAATGTATATATAGACATAACTGTTTTTCCTGCAAATTGTTAGGTGGAGCAATTATGGACGGCTTTTGCTTTATTTTTCGTTGTTGGCATATTCTTTGCAAGTAATTTTAATTCGCCTTTATGGGTGATGATATTGGGCGGACGTCCTAAAAACCACAGTCGGAGGAGGATGTGTCCGCCCGATTTCAGGAAATTTCAAAATCGGTATTTCCGGTATTGAAAAGCCGGTGGAGCTGGTTTTGTTTAAGAATATAGTTCGGGGTCGCGCCGGAGGAGGAGCGGCTCCGTTCTTTTTTTGTACGATACTCTTTCCTGTCAGCACAAAGATACCGCCGCAAGCCATTTTCATCTGATTGTTTCGGTTTAATTTTCACTACTCAATACCGGTCTCAGCCGGTATAATCCCTGCTATGGAGCGAGCGGTTTACAGGATTATCGATGCCAATTTCAATCGCGCCCGTGAGGCGGTTCGGGTGATAGAGGAGTTTTGCAGATTCGCTTTGAACTGTCCTTCTCTAAGCGGGCGTGCAAAACAGCTTCGCCACCAGCTTTGCTCTTGCCTGGCCAAACTTGATGCCGGCCGGCTCATCGCCGGCAGAGATACGCTCGGCGATGTCGGTATCGGCAAAACGGTTGACAGCCAGCTCCAGCGTGCTAACCTCAATGACTGTTTTACTGCCGGCTGCAAACGCCTTACCGAAAGTTTACGCGTACTTGCCGAGCTGACCCAAACACTCAATCCCCCGGTAGCTGGGGCAATTGAGAAGCTAAGATACGACGCTTATACACTTGAAAAGGACATTGTTGTCTTTAGCGACACAGCCGAGAAATTCAAACGGGTCGGGCTATACGTAATAATCAGCAGTCCGCTGCCCGCTGACGTACTTTCTTTAACTCACTGCTGTGTGGCCGGCGGAGCCGATTGCATTCAACTGCGGGCAAAGGCCGTTGAGGACGATAAGCTTTTTGCCCTTGCCGTCGAATTCGTGAAAGTTTGCAAAGCCGCCGGCGTGCTTAGTATAATAAACGACCGGGTTGACATCGCCGTTGCCGCCGGTGCTGATGGCGTGCATCTCGGCCAAAATGATTTACCAGTCGAGCAGGCCCGCAAGCTCCAGTTGTCTCCTTTGATCATTGGCAGGAGTACGCATTCGCTTAAGCAGTTGCGTACTGCCTGCCTGCAGCGTCCCACTTATGTAAGTCTGGGTCCTGTTTTTGCCACCGCCACAAAGCCGACTGCCGAAGTTGTGGGCCTGGACTACCTCAGGCAGGCCGCAGAAGTATTAGCCGATACCGGTATCGGTAATGTCGCCGTAGGCGGTATAACGGCGGACAATCTCGAAGATGTTTTAAGTACTGGTGCAAAAGCAATTGCGGTCTGCTCTGCGATAACCCAAGCCGGCGACCCGACCGCAGCCTGCCAGGCAATTAAGCGCTTATTGAAATAATCAAAAATGATAGAAAAAATTGTATTTTTTTGAGTTTTTTTTCGTGCAGATGCTGGTTTTGGGCGTAAAAATTGGGTTTGATGGGGCAATTTGCAGGGTTTGGGTAAAATAGGCAAGAAAAAACGTTCAAAAACGTCTAAAAATATCCGAAAACGTGCAAAAAATGAGTTGAAATATGCAAAAAGGAGCGTGTTTTTGAGTAAAAATTGGTAAAAATTTAAAAAAATCCTCGGAATCAGGATGGTTTTTGTGTTAAAATTATAGTTCAATTAACATTCGGAGGCAGGGTCAGAAAATATGTCTTTACTTTACCGTCATAATACCTCTATCGCACATTTTGGAAAGGGAGGAAAGATGAGACCGAAAAACCTAAGTGGTACCCTGGCTATAATTTTGGCAATCGCCAGCTTTGCATTAGCTAATCCGATTCCGCAACCGCCGGATGTAAACATGCCTTTCGAACATATCAGCGTTGATATTCAGCCGGACGGCGAGCAACTTCGTGCCGTATTCTCAGGCAAGTTTACCTTCGATTGGATCAGTGAATCGGTAGAAAAGATGCAGTTTCCGGTACTGCCGGATACTAATAATATAGGTGTCTGGATGAACGATACACCCGTATCGTGGCAATGGAGCGACAAGCTTTATGAGCATGGAATCTGGGAAATACCCGAGATGCCGCTATTCGAATGGTATGAACCGTTCCCTGAATCCGGGGGCACTCTGCGAATTGAATATGACCACGCCCTTCTTGAGTGGCCAGGAGAATTTGTTTACTTTTACCCGTTCCACTTTAGATCTAAGTCAGGGATAGGCGGTGTCATAACCACCGTGGAAGTTGAAATCCAGCTTCCGTCAGACTTCACTCTCAGGCATGTGGGGCTGTGGTATCCGGGGGTCATATTGCATCCGTGGGTCATATCGCAGGAATTTTCAGAGTACTCAGTTACCGATTCACAGCTGACCATGACTATCGATTCCAGGTATGAGCCCGACGGCTACGGGTTTGCGGGTGGTTTTAATCTTTTCTTCGCAGCACGGACGCTTTATGTAGCGCCTGGCGGCGACGACGTCATAGGTACCGGAACCAGAAAAAAACCTTTCAGGACAATCCAGAGGGCTATTGACCTCGCCGTGGATGGTGTTGTAATCACCGTGGCCGATGGCACATATACCGGCGAGGGCAACCGTGATATCGACTTTAAAGGCAAGGCGATAACGGTTCGTAGTGAAAACGGGCCCGAAAATTGCATCATCGACTGTAACGGCCTTGGCCGCGGCTTCTACTTCCAGAGCGGCGAAGATGCAAACTCAATTCTCGCTGGTTTCACTATTACCAACGGCTATGACGGCGGAATCCGCTGCTTAAGAAGCAGCCCAGTAATCACCGGTTGCATTATCATTGACAATGAAGGTTCTTTTGGGGCTGGTATCAGCTGCCTTGAAGGTAGGCCAACAATCACCAACTGCACAATAAGCGGCAACACAGCCAGGGGGGACGGCGGGGGGATATACTGTAACTATAAGAGCAGCCCGACGATTACCAACTGCATAATCAACGGTAACTCTTCCTATGGCCGATATGGAGGAGGCGGAATGTTTTTTGAGGATAGCAGCCCGACGATTACCAACTGCATTATCTGGGGCAATGTTGCGGATCAAGACCCACAATTATCTGCTTCTACGAATCCTGCTTATAGTTGTATCCAGAACTGGGGTGGTGGTGGACAGGGCAATATTTTTTACGACCCCTGTTTTATTGAGCCCGGCTTTTGGGCCGATGCGAATGACCCAAATATTGTCGTTGAACCAAATAACCCAAATGCGATTTGGATTCAGGGCGATTATCATTTACTGGTAGATTCGCCCTGCATAGACGCGGGCGACCCCAATTTCGTCCCTGGCCCAAACGAAACAGACCTTGACGGCAGGCCTCGCATAATAGGCGCTGCCATTGATATGGGTGCTTATGAATTTAATCACATCCCAATCGCAGATGCCGGCCCCAACCAGGTTGTCTATGCCTGGATTGACTGGATAGCCCAAGCAACTCTGGACGGCTCCGGCTCTTATGACGAGGATGGCCAACCGCTAACTTACCTCTGGAGCTGGACAGTTGACGGCAACACATACGATGCAAATGGTATCTTTCCCACCATTGAGCGGCCTGTCGGTGAATACACCATTGAGCTAATTGTGAACGACGGAATAGATGATTCTAAGCCGAACTGGGCTGTTATAACCGTGATAGAGCCGGTCGAATCACGTCTGTGGATATTCCCACGGATAATCAACCGTTATAGCCGACAGAAAAAAATGATGGCGTGGCTTCGTTTGCCCGGAGGCCTTACCAAAGACCAAATCGACAGCGGCCAGCCACTTCTGCTCTATCCAGGCGGTATTGAAGCAACGCGTCAATTTGTTTTCCAGCACCACCGCAGACGAGCAGCACGGTACACAAGCATATTTGCTTTCTTTGATAAGGCCGAGTTAATGAACGCTGTAGCTGATAATGTCAGAGTGGAATTGCAAGTTGTCGGCCAACTCAAGACGGGCCAATATTTCTACGGCAGCGATACCATCAGGATAATTAGCCGGCGTCGGCGTTAATACAAGCTCTGCAGGGCTTTTCTACGAATTATCCACTAACAGCGCAATTCTTTGTTAAAATACTGTTAATTTCAGACAATTTGAATGTACAGTCAGCCCACAAATCATTCGGCGGATATAACTTTGAAACACGAACTTGGCGGCAAATATAACTTCTTTATTACAAACCATTTAGGGTAATATATGCTGTTTGACTCCGGTTTTTCTTCTTTTATCTACCATTCACCATCCGTTATGTCTTATGCACCAATCAGTACTGCCGAAAGTAGTCCAGAGGAACAATGTTTGAGTTATCAACAGGTTATCCACATCGCTCGAAATGCCTTCGGAGCTAAATTTGACTATTGTCCCGCATAGCAGTATAGTGCAAAAAAAAAACTCATGGGGCGTATAAGTCTTTGCCAATACAGATTATAAATAGCGTTTTTGTTTGTTGCTCATTGTTTACGAACTCATTACGCAATACAATATACTGTGATAACGATATAGATGGAGATTACGCTTACGATGCAGCAGAAAAAGCTAAGTAGAAAATTACCAGATAAATCCGGTTTCGTCATAGTTACAGAATTGACGGGCGGGCCGGGTTTTAATTTCGCCCCTATCGAAAAATTTCTCAAGGCCTACAAAGCCGCCGGCAGTTCGGTAATCCCTGCGGAGTTCGATTTTGCCGGTATTACCATCCCGCAAAATCCCGGAGGAGTTGCTAACATTGCACCTGCTGATGTCCTCAGTCAGGCAATGTTAAAAAATCTGCTGGGCGAATTGGATTTCGTGCCGCACATAAGCTGTAAAGACGCAAATGCAGATACCCTGACAAGCTCACTGGTCGGTTTTAGAAAGGCAGGAGTAGAGAGTCTCCTGGTATTGACCGGAGATAAACCCACAAAAGCCAAAGGTGTTTTCGAGCTGGATTCGATTGGACTGCTGCAACTAATCAGGAATATGAATAATAACGCCTACATAAAGGCCCGCCCTGATACGCTCGATAAGGTGCATCAGTTCTTCCCTGGCGCCGCTGTTTCACCTTTCAAATATACTCAAAGCTCACAAATGCAGCAGTACTACAAGATGGAGAAAAAAGCTGCCAGCGGTGCAAAGTTCTTTATTACGCAGGTCGGCTGGGACTGGAAAAAGTCACTTGAGCTTTTCAGGTACGCCGATGAGAACAACCTGGATGTGCCGATTATCGGCAACGTCTATCTTTTGAGCACTATCAGCCCTGCGCCCAGACTGATGCACGATATAAAGCTGCCCGGCTGCTTCGTCAGTGATGAGCTTTTAGCGAAGGTATCTTCGGAAACACTCGATGAACATATCGAGCGGGCGGCCCAGCAGGTAGCGATGTATAAGGCCATCGGCGCCGCAGGCGTCGATATAGGCGGGGTACGAAACTTCGAAATGTTTACTAAAATACTCAACAGGGCGGCTGAAATCGGTACCGACTGGGAACAGTTCAAAGATAATCTCTGCTGGCCGAAAAAAAACGGGTTCTATCTCTACGACCGGGCAGGCAAAAAGGCCCCCAGCTCAGAGTACCGCAAAAAGCCCAGACAAAGATTCTTCAATCTCTTCCACCGTGCCGTCCTGAATCAGGACTACAGGGGTTTTCACATATTCAAAAAAATAATGGCTGCTCTGGGAACCGAAAAAGGAAAGGGCTGTGCTTATAAACTGTTTAACGCCTCCGAAAAGTTTTTCAAATATTTGATATTCGATTGTGAAGAATGCGGCGATTGTTTCTTGCCGGAAAATTTCAGCTGGTGTACAATCGGCGGCTGTGAAAAGGGAATGAATAATGCTCCGTGCGGCGACTCAACTGTTGACGGCTACTGCGGAAATAACCTTGAGCGGCTCTGTGTGGGCGAATTGGTTTACCAGGCGGCGGCGGCGGAGAAAGGCGGGCTGAAACGTCTGAGGGCAACTATCAATAAGCCCAGAAATACGGCCTTGGAGCATACATCCTCAATCCTGAATTATTTGTTTGGTAAGGACCATACTATGAAAAATCCGTTGATTTCCATTGGCGAATCGGTTCACGCCTCTATTCCTAAGACCGGCAAGATAATGAAGCAGTTGGCTGAACTCGGCGACGATGCTTACTCGAAGCCGTCACCGCCTCTGGATTATATCAAGGCACTGATTGAATCGCAGGCGGCTGACGGCGCCGATTATATTGCGGTCAACCTCGACGCCTTTGGCGAAAACGACCCGCAGACCACTGTCGATATGATGATAGAATATGTCAGGATGGTTCGCAAGTGGGCCGGCGGTGTACCGATTTGCATCGACAGCAGTAACAATGATGTCCTGATAGCCGGCCTGAAGGAGTGGTACAATACCAGCGAATCCGTCAAACAGCCGCTTATAAATTCGGTCAAGGTCTATACGATGGATAAGCTGCTGGGGCTAAAGGCCGATTACGACTATGCGTTTGTCGGCCTTTTGGTCAGCGAAGAGGCCTCTACCGGCCCGGGCGGCTCGCACTCGGTCGATGAGCTGTATGCTCTGGCGAAACAGATTTTTGACACGGCGGTGGGCCAATACGGCTTTAAGCCCAACGAAATTTTCTTCGACTCGACTGTATTCCCATTAGCGATAGATATGATATCGGAAGAGCGTCGTGGAGGGAAAGGGTGTAGATCTCGGTGGGCTCCGGATCCTTAAA
>CAJVYK010000035.1 GCA_913009865.1 uncultured bacterium | reverse complement strand
GGCCTATAAGTCTCGGTGAATTGAAATCGCTTTTTTCCATCGCGGATTTGGTAATAACCAACGATACAGGGCCACGACATATAGCCATCGCCCTGCGGCGCAAGGTTATCAGTCTGTTCGGACCAAACAACCCCGCCTGGACAAATACCGGATACGAAAACGAAATTCAAATAGTCGGCGGCGCCCCTTGCGCTCCCTGCGGAAAGCCAGTATGCAAGAAAAAAGAACACTTATGTATGCAGGCAATTACTGTGGAAATGGTCTGTAATGCTGTGAAAAAATTGTTAAAAAAGTAATAAAACCCCGCCCACAGGTGGCGGGGCTAAACAAAATACCTAAATAATATGAGCGAGCAAAAATTTATAGAAACTTCGAAATCGTTTTTTATCGACGCTGATTACAAAACGGCGTTTGACGAAACAGGTTTAACTACCATCAATGCTGTCTTTTCTTTTAACGCAGGCAAAAACCTGGTTAAAAATAATCTTTCAAGACATCGCACACGCCTGCAATTTGAAATAAATTCGCCGCCGACTACATTGTTCTTAAAACGCTATGACTCACCGCCAATCTTTACCCAGATTAAGAACTGGCTGACCTCTCGCAAGCGGACAAGTCTGGGCTTCTTTGATTTAGAGCCGACAGGAAAACTGGCGGCGGCGGGTATAAGTACACCAAAAATCATTTCCTACGGTGAGCAATGGGGCAGCTTCTTCGAAAAAAAAAGTTTTATAATCACTGAAAAAATCCCGGACGCTGACTCTATAGAGCGAAAACTGCCCGATTGCTTCAATGCACCGCCTACCGCTGAAAATTTGCAACTGCGAAGAAATTTTATCGCACGGTCAGCGGCCTTTGTGAAAAAATTTCACGAGACAAACTATCGCCATCGGGACCTTTACTTTTCACATATATTCTATAGTAACAGCGGTAAATTTTATTTGATAGACCTGGCACGAGTTTTTAAGCCAACCGTATTTTACGAACGGTTTCGGATAAAAGATATTGCGCAGGTTTATTACTCAGCACCGGGCCGGTATTTTTCAAAAACGGACCGGCTGCGTTTTTATCTCGGTTATACCGGCCACAATAAGCTGAGCAGAAAAGACAAGGTATTTATCCGTAAAGTAAAAAGAAAGGCCAGGCGAATGGCTAAGCACGATATAAAACACGGCAGAGCTGTTCCCTTTGCAAGCTGACTATATTCGGTTATAATTCTGCGGTGAAAAAGAAAATCGCAATTATAATAGAGCGAGCGGATATCGCACTGGGGGGGGCGGAACGCTCGGTTTTCGAACTGGCAACGTCTCTATCAGCACACGGCCTTGAGGTGGATATACTGGCCGCAAAAGGTCAAACAAACGCTAAAAACATCCATATTCTATGTCAGGAACAGCAGGGCAAACGAACCTGTTACTTTACCTTCGCAAAGGCATTAAGAGAACATCTGGCGGAAAATCGCTATTGTCTAATCCATAGCGTTTTACCTTTCGACTTTGCCGACGTTTATCAGCCCCGCGGGGGCAGCTTCGCTGAATCCATCCTGCGAAACGCCGCCAGCTACCAAAACAAACTCCTCGAATCCTATAAGAAAATAACGGCTTTTGCCAACTTCCGCAGAACGATACTTTTGCGGGCAGAAAGAAAGCTGTGTAAAAATCCGGATGGGCCGATAGTAGTTGCACTCTCACAATATGTCGCTGAGCAGTTCAAACAACACTATGACCTCGATGACAGGCGGCTGATGATTATACCTAACGGCATAAAAATAAATAAACGAATCGATACCGGCAGAGCCGACAAGCTCCGGGCACAAATACTGGCTCAACTGGGGCTTAAAGAAGCGGACGAGCCGGTACTCTTCCTGTTTGCAGCGAACAATTTCAGATTAAAGGGTCTGGCTGTTTTGATAAAAGCAATGCAGTTGGCATCGCGCCGCAAGACGAGTCGGCAGGCCTACTTAATAGTGGCTGGTAACGGTAAAACGCACAAATACCGCCGGCTCGCAAAAAAACTTAACGTGCACAGAAAAATCGTCTTCTTAGGAGCTGTCAGGCACATTCAAAATGCTCTGTCAATAATCGATGCGGCCGTGCTGCCTACTTTCTATGACCCTTCCAGCAGGTATATTCTCGAGGCAATAGCAGCCGGCAAGCCCGTGATAACCACGAAATTCAACGGCGCAACTGATTTGTTTGTTAATGACCGGCACGGCAAAGTAATCGATTGCGCTGAAAATATCCCGGAACTGGCTGAGGCCATCAGCTATTTTACAAATACAGACAATATCCGAAAAGCATCGGAAGCAATTGCCGCAGATAATCTCGAAGAAAAAATATCTATCAGCCGAGTCGCTAAACAGTTAATATCCGTTTATAACAACCTCTAACAAAGCGTATCTCAAGATACGATATACGAACTATGAATTATGTGATTTTGATTATCGGTGCGTATTTACTCGGCTCAATTCCTTTTGGGCTGATTATTGCCAGAGCGCACGGTAAAGATTTGCGAAGTATCGGCTCAGGTAATATCGGCGCTACAAACCTCTCGCGGGCGATGGGTAGAAAATGGGCTTATTTCTGTTTCGGCCTTGACGCAGCAAAGGGTTTAGTGCCGATGACGGCAACCTTTTTTATATTACAGCCCACAACGACGGCGCAACTATCACTCTGGCTGGCTGTTGGCTGTGCAGCGATATTAGGCCATATCTTTCCGATATACATAAAATTCAGAGGCGGCAAAGGCGTCGCAACCAGTTTCGGCGTAGCGATGGGGCTTTGGCCTTATTATACGGTTTGCTCGGTGCTCAGCTTTGTAATATGGGCTGTGGTTGTTCTGGTGTGGCGGTATATCTCGCTGGCTTCAATTGCCGCTTCGATTGCTTTTCCCGTTCTTTTGATTTTAGCGATAGCGCTGATACCGGGCTGGGACTTCGCTAATCTATGGCCGTTACTTACCGCTGCAATTGCAATACCCGTAATGGTGATTGTGCGCCATAGCGAAAACATAAAAAGATTACTCGCAGGAACAGAAAGCAAGGTCTTTAACAAATAGCTGTGACGGCTATTTATAACTTGCCAAGACACTTTTTGCAACACCTTCGGCTATTATACCCCCTTCCAGAAGGGCATTTACGGATTCTGCCATTGTATTCATCCCATACTTTTTGCCTGTTTCGATTATACTTCTCAGGTAAAATCCCCCCTTTCTCCTTATAACATTCCTCGCAGCACCTGTTACAACTAATGCCTCACACGCCACTATTTGTTCACCATTTACCGTTGGGATAAGTTCCTGGTGAATTATACCCTGCAAGGATTCGGCCAACAGAAACCGCAACTGACCTTCATCACCGGGAGGTGCATAACTTAAGAGCCGTTCGACAATCTTGTCAATTGATATAACGTGCAGTGTTGAAAAAACTAAAACACCGGTTTCCGCAGCCGTTAAAGCAATCTTAATGGTCTCATAGTCTCTCATCTCACCTATTGCGATAATATCCGGGTCCTGTCTTAAAGCAGCCCTTAAACCCTTATAAAACGTCTGAGTATCTCTTCCAACCTCTCTTTGCCTCACAATCCCTGTCTTATTTATATGAACGTACTCGATTGGGTCCTCAATAGTGATTATGTGCTTTTTACAGGTGCTGTTTATCTCATCTATCATTGATGCCATTGTTGTCGTTTTGCCCTGACTTGTACTGCCGGTTATTAATACCAGCCCTTTTGTCCTGCGGGTTAAATCTTTAACAATATCAGGAAGAAACAATTCTTTAATCGTTTTGGGCTTCGTAGGAAGAATTCTAATTGTAGTTCCTATTTCTCCATTAAAATAACCGATGTTTATCCGGTATCTGCCGCTTTCATCTACCAGCATTAAGTCGTAATCCAGGTTCGTTTCAAATTTGATTTTCTGCTCTTCCGTTAGTAGTTCCAGTGATATTTCCCGACTCTGCGCGGCGGTCAGCTTCTCTTCGGTAACAGGGAGCAACTGCCCTCCTACTCTAAATAGTATGGGAGCACCGGCACAAATATGTATGTCGGTGGCCTGCCTGGCTTTTGCGTGCTCCAATAATTGTTTTCTGCTTATCATAACTCAATGCTACGTTAGCCGAGTTTCTCGGCGAGGATTTGGGAAACAACATTGGGATTTGCCCGGCCCTTGGTCTTCTGCATAACCTGGCCAAGTAGAAAACCGTGGGCTTTTTTGCATTTTTTGCCGTCACTTTTGACGTCATCGACCGCTTTGGGATTGGCGGCGATGATTTCGTCAACTATACCCTCCAACTCCCCGGCATCGCTCTTCTGCGTCAAGTTAAGTTCTTCGGCTATACTTTCAGGGGCGGCGCCGGTTTTTACCATTTCCTGCATTATCGTATTCCCTGCAGAAGCGCTGACCGTGCCGGCCTCAATCATTTTTGCCAGTTCAGCAAGATTGCCGGCTGTGATACCCAGCTCTGCAACGCTGCAAACTTTTTCATTAGCCAATTTCAGGCCAGCCTGCGTGAGTAAATTGCAAACACGTTTGGGCTCACCGCCGGCGTCAACAACCTGTACGAAAAACTCGGCTGTCGAACGCTCGGCTGTTAAAACGCCTGCATCGTAGTCACTCAAATTGTATTCATTAACATAACGCATTTGCTTTTTTATGGGCAGTTCGCAAAGACCTGCCTTGATGTCGTTAAGCCACCGCTCATTCATTTCGACCGGTACGAGGTCAGGTTCCGGAAAATACCTGTAATCGTGGGCCTCTTCCTTCTCTCTTTGCAGAACGGTTATCTGTCTGGCATCATCCCATCCACGTGTTGTTTTATTGCCCATCCCCATTACGCGGCCGGTTTCTAAAAAGTCGTTAAGCTGTCTTTGCTCCTCTACAGCCACACTTCTTTCCAGTGAGCGGAAACTGTTGAGATTTTTGATTTCAACTATGGGCGTTTTATATTCGGAGCCGTCTTTGGTGATGACCAGGTTGACATTCGGCTCAAAACGCATATGGCCTTTTTGCATATCGGCAACAGAGACGCCCAGGAATCTAACCATTCGCTGCAATTGGACAGCCAGTGCCCGAACCTCAGCGACGCTGTTCATATCCGGCTCGGTAACAATCTCCAACAATGCCGTGCCCGCACGGTTCAAATCGACCTGCGAAAAATTACCTGCCGTGTGCAGATTCTTGCCCGCATCTTCTTCAAGATGAACCCTTATTATTCCAATCCTTTTCGTCCGGCCGCCATCAATCGGTATCTCAATGAAACCGTTGGCGCCGAGCGGCAAATCGTACTGGCTTATCTGATAATTCTTAGGCAAATCAGGATAGTAATAGCTCTTTCTATCCCACTTCGTAAACTCTGCTATTTTGCAGTTAAGAGCCAGGGCTGCCAGAACGGAATATTCAAATGCCTGCTTGTTCATCACCGGCAATACGCCGGGCATACCAAGGCAGACCGGACAAACCCTGCTGTTAGGGGCCTGGCCAAACTCCACCGCACAGCCACAAAACATCTTTGTCTTAGTACAAAGCTGTACATGTATCTCTAAGCCAACTACGACCTTGTACGGGAAATTACTCATTTCTTTAACTCACTAAACAATCGCCGGTTTTTTCTTGTGCCAATCCGTCCGGGACTCGTACATTCTCGCTATCCGCAACAATTTATCTTCACAAAACGCAGGGGCAAGTATCTGCAGGCCAATAGGAAGATTGTCCTCATCGAATCCACAGGGGATACTAACAGCCGGCACACCGGCCAAATTGGCTGCTATCGTATAAACGTCCGAAAGATACATTTTCAACGGATCGTCCATCTTTTCGCCTATCTTAAAAGCGGTCGTCGGAGAGACAGGCATAATAATACAATCGCAGTTTTCAAAGGCCTTAGTGAAATCGCTGCGTATTAAGTTCCTGACCTTTAAGGCCTTCAAATAATAGGCGTCGTAATAGCCGCTCGACAATGCGTAAGTTCCAAGCATTATTCGCCTTTTAACTTCTTTGCCGAACCCTTCAGCCCGTGATTTGGAATAGACCTCGATATAATCTTCTGCATTTTCGCTGCGATGGCCGTAATGTACGCCGTCGTACCTGGCCAAATTACTCGACGCCTCGGCGGTAGCTACTATATAATAAGCGGCAATGGCATAGTCCAAATGAGGCATTTCTATCTCTATGATTTCAGCCCCGAGATTTTTATACACACCTATCGCATCTGATATGGCTTTTTGCACCTGGCTTTCGGCGCCGGCGTTGAACTGCGGAACAACTGCTATTTTGAGCTGCTTTATCGGCTCATCGAGTTTTTCGAGATAATCACAGACAGGGGCCTGCTTTTCATCAACACTTGTGCTGTCGGCGGGGTCGTGGCCGGCTATGACGTTCATCATCAACGCAGAATCAGCTACCGTACGGGTTATCGGCCCGATCTGGTCCAGGCTCGAACCATAAGCGACAAGCCCGAACCGTGAGACCCTGCCATAAGTCGGCTTTAGCCCCACGACACCGCAAAAACTGGCGGGCTGGCGAATTGAGCCGCCCGTGTCGGAGCCAAGCGCCGCAAAACACAGCCGCCCTGCTACCGCCGCAGTAGAACCTCCGCTGCTGCCGCCCGGAACACGGCTGGTATCCCACGGATTGACCGTCTGCTTTAAGCCGGAAGTTTCCGTGCTCGAACCCATCGCAAACTCATCCATATTCGTCTTGCCCACTATTACCGCATCAGCGGAGAGAAGCTTTTCAATTACCGTGGCATTATAAGGGGCGTGGAAATTCTCTAATATTTTCGAAGCACAGGTAGTAGCACCGAAAGTGGTACACAAAACGTCTTTTACCGCTATCGGCACACCCGCCAACTGCCCTACCTGTTTGCCGGCGGCAATTTGAGCGTCAATTTCTTCAGCTTTGGCCAGAGCATGTTCTTTGAACGTAGTGATATAGGCGCCGACTATCGGCTCGTATTGTTCTATCCTTTCAAAAACCGCTTCGGCAACTGTGATGCTTTTAATCCGCCCCGCTGCGATACCGTCCCGCAGTTCCCTGCAATCCATATTTAATAAATCATCCTGCATAAAACTATACGCTATCGATTATTTTCGGCACTTTGAAAAATTCGCCATCCCGCTGCGGGGCATTGCCAAGAACCTTTTCAGTTCCGAGCGATTCCTTGACACAATCCGCACGGAAACAATTGCTGATTGGTAGACAATGTGCCAGGGGCTGAACGTCATCGGTATCCAACTCGTTCATTTTTTCAACGTACTCGAGGATTGCACTTAACTGGTCCGCAAATTCGGCAACTTCGGCTTCGGTCAACTCCAGACGAGACAACCTGGCAACCTTTCTTACCCGCGTTTGGTCGATTTTTTTCGCCATCTTACCCCTTCCTTTTTTACCGCAGAGCTCGCAGAGCACGCAAAGAAAAAATAAAATGCAAAAAGCAAAATGATATGATTCGTGAAGCGTATCTCGTCGCTCGGGTCATATGTCCCGGGTTACGAGTCACGTTTATAATCTCGCTTAGGCGGCTTTTGAACAAGGCCCATACGTATGGCTTTAGCTGAGACCTTGACTCTGCAGACCTTGCCGTCGATAACAGCCCGAACCCTCTGAATATTCGGCTTAAACTTTCTTTTGGTAATGCCGGTAACTTTCTTACCGACACCGCCGAGATGCTTGGCTTTACCACGACGGGCGATACTTCTGCCGGCTATGGTTCGCTTACCAGTAAAAAAACATACTCTGGACATCCAATACGCTCCCTTTCTATATTGATTACTGATTATTGATTATTGTAATGACCCAATAAATATACGATTTTGTGTGAAAATTGCAAGAGCAAAGCTATGCTTTATTATAAAAAACGTACTTTGATTGCGAAAAAGTCCCTAAAGACATAATTTCCTTCAATATTATACCTGAATTTGATATACTATCACTAATCAATTCTGCAAAAGCATGTTAAAGAAGGAAGGTGGGTTATGTTTAGAAAAAAACTAATTATATTTGTAATAGTGGCATTTTTTACATTTTGCTGCGCGGCGGAAGCAGAACAAATCAGCGTGAGCTGGGACGGTGGCGGTGACGGTATCGACTGGTCCGATCCTATCAACTGGGAACCCAACATTGTACCATACAATACAGATACGACATCATACTATGTCTCAATAAACAATGCTCATGTGGTTCTTAACCAGGGAGGCACTATCAGTTCACTCGATATATCCGGAGACGTCGAGCTTTGGTCAGCCTCAGTCGCCCATATCATTATCGATGGCAACAACCTCTTCGCTGAACCCCCCCTCAGTTTCGTCAGTGCCAACGACAGTCTCGAGCTAAGTGATGTCCACCTATCACATTTTGTAGCATTGGCTAATTACGGCTCAATCGACTTTCAGCATCGCAGTATGATCAAAGAAGACCTCGTCAATTACGGCAACATAAATTCCAGCTCTATCAGTAATGCGAGTATCGATGGCAAATTGACGAATCACGGCTCTGTGGATATCTCCCCATCCGGCAACCTCGACGTTGATAATGGTCTCGATAATTACGGACTAATCGGCTTACACGGAGGTCTTTTCGGAACTGACGGCAGTATCAGTAACACTGTAAACAGCTCTGTTACAGGTTTTGGTGTTATGTGGTCGGCGCAGGGAATAAACAACGCAGGCACCATCGCCGCCTGGGGTGGCACGCTGTCAGTAGCAACCAATGGGCCCTTGATAAATACCGGAACTCTACAAAGTTACGACCTTACATCCCTGCAGATAGCACAATATCTTGGAAATACCCCACAAGATTTTCATAATTCCGGGACGATAGATATTGGAACCAGTGGCGGTGTCGTGTTTGACTGTAATCTGGTTAATGAGCCAAATGGGGTGATTGAATTTCTTGGCGGGACGCTGGCGGCGACAACTATCACGCAAACAGCCGATGCGAATTTTGCAGGCTTCGGCTCAATTAGCGGCGATTTATTCATTGACTCCAACGGCATAATTCAGCTTACCGGCCCGACCAATATCATAGGCGATGTGCAAATCGGCCCAAACGCTACTCTCGAAATAAGTGACGGTACGACACTGATAACCGGCCATACTACGAATGACGGTACTATTCATATAAAGGGAGGCCGGATTATTCCACAGGGCGGCCTGACTAACAACGGCCAGATTATCTGGGAGTCGGGCACTTACAGTAATGCAGCCGATTTCAACCTTGACGGACAGGTCAACCTCAAAGATTTCGCAGATTTCGCCGACACCTGGCTCTGGCAGTCAGGCTGGTACTGAAATTCGTTGTTTGTGAATCGTGAATAGTGGTTCGTGCTCCGCTGCTCGAAAACCAACAGACGAGTCACGAGCGACGAGACACGAGATACGACTTCAGGTATGCTATTTCTGCTTTGGTTAACGGCCTGAATTTGCCCACGCCGAGGCCGCGAGCGTTAAGCTTGCCGATTTTCGTTCTCTTCAGCGATTTTACAGACAACTCCACTTTTGCCAGCATTCTGCGAATCTGGCGGTTAAGGCCCTGCCCGATAGTTATTTCCAGCAACGATTCTTTATAGCTGCGTTTCAATATTTTTACCGACGCCCTGCCGGTTTTGCCTTCAGCCAGCCAAATCCCTCTCTTCAGCTTTTCTACCTGCTCTCCAGTGACCTGCCCTTTGACCCTGGCAACATAAGTTTTGGCCAATCCGTATCTTGGATGTGTTAATCTGTTTGCCAGTTCGCTATCGTTAGTCAGGACGATTAAACCTGTGGTATCAATATCGAGCCGGCCGACACAAAAGATGCGTTCACGGGCAGAAACGATGTCTATCGCTTTTTTCCTGCCCTGGGGGTCCGAATTCGTACAAATCACGCCCTTGGGCTTATTCAAAAGAAAATATACCTTCCCGGCGGCGTGAATTCTTTTGCCGTTTACGGTTATGACGTCTCTTTCAGGGTCAACAAAGGCCGGCAGTTCATCTACCACTTTGCGATTCACACGAACAATTCCGTCAAGTATCAACTCTTCGCATTTTCTGCGAGAATCAACACCTGCCGCAGCCAAAACTTTCTGTAATCTCTGTTGCATAATGAGTTGATAGTTCGTAGTTCACAGTTCGTAGTTTCCTGTCTATGAACTATGAACCTAATCAATAAGCCCCAATTGTGCCTAAGCTGATACCGAGCTTATTGGCGTAAATAATTCCAATACAGCATAAAACCCACAGGGCCAGGCCAATCTGAAACGGCCGGTCTTTTAGAATAAGCTGCACCGGGCCGGAAAACCTGCCCTTTTGTATTAGCGCACTGAAACGGAAAATACAGTACAAAACCAGCGGCGTAGTATAAACTATGTTGTTAGTGCCGAAAACCCGCATGGTCCTGTCGTCCATCGCATAAAGCAGGAAACAAACAATTGCCAGGCCGCTGGTTACATCGAGCATATGTGCCAGCAGCTCAGGTGTGTAGCCGGCCAGTGTTTCGCGGAAAAATTCGCTTTCCTCGCCTAACTGTTCTATTTCACTGCGACGCTTGCCAAAACCCAGGAACAGACACAAAGCAAAGGTACAGATAATCAGCCAGGGCGAGATAAATACTCCCACGACAACAGCCCCTGCAACCGCCCGTAAGCAGAAGCCGATTGATATTGCTATGCAATCCAGAATCATCATTCTTTTTAGCAAAAGCGAGTAGAAAATCATCAGCACAATATACGCCAGGATTAAATCTGCGAAGCTGTGAGAAAGTAGAAAGCTGCCAATAATCGCTACTACAGCACATAGAACGGACATTACAGCAGCAGAGCCGATGGTTACCCGCCCCGCCGCTATCGGTCTTTTGTATTTTTCGGGATGGTGGCTGTCTGTCTTACGGTCAATTATGTCGTTAAAGATATAGACAGCCGATGCGGCCAGAGAAAAACAGAAAAAGCCGCCAACAGCACTGCCGACAGCCAAAAGCACTTCATCAGCCGGGCCAAGAAGTTTCCCGCCAAAAACAACCGCAACAAAAACAAAAATGTTTTTACTCCAGTGAGAAGGGCGCATTATCAAAAGATAATTTTTCATTTCATCTCTCGCTAAAACATTCTGACACAAGCCGACTTTTTAACCTCACAATTGACATTTGTCCGCACAATTAGTATATATTAAAATATGAAAGTTTGTATAGGATAAAAGTTTAGGCATTTTGATACCAGAGTTCATTGCTTAACGCTGTAATAAAGGGCTTCTATCCTGTAAAAAAAATGCAACTGTTTTTATTTCTACGCTTAATTCTGTTTCTATTAAGAAATTGCAGGAGTTGTATATAGATTCACAAAGACAAAAATCCAGGGTGGCGGTATTAAAAACCAGTCCCCATACGATTTTGGACACCTACAGAAAGGTTATGCGCCTTGCAGAATATGAGAAGTTTATTTCTAAGGACGCCGATACCCTCATAAAGCTCAATTTGTCCTGGACAAAATACTTTCCGGCCTGCTCATCACAGCCCTGGCAGGTTGAAGGGGTAATAAAAACTCTGGTTGAGGATGGTTTTTCGAGAGAAAAACTTTTGCCTGTTGAGAATAAAACGGTGGTTACTAATCCTGTGAAGGGTGCTCACAATAATAAATGGATGTCTGTCCTGGAAAAATACGGACTGAACTTCACGCCATTACCCGATGTCGAATGGGTTAAATATGACTTTAAACACAGACTTCTGAAATTGAATCAGATTTTCCCCGAAGGTATTGAAATACCGAAGATGTTCATAGGCAAAAACGTTATCCATCTTCCGACCTTAAAGACACACGGCCACTCGCAAACCACCGGAGCAATAAAAAACGCCTTCGGAGGTCTGCTCAAGGAGGTGCGCCATTATGCACACAAATATATCCACGAAGTTCTTGTTGATTTGGTTATAATGCAGAAAGAGCTTCACCCCGGCATTTTCGCCGTAATGGACGGAACAGTCTGCGGTGACGGGGCAGGGCCGAGAACAATGGTTCCCAGGATAAAGAACTTCATCCTGGCAAGCGCCGATTCTGTTGCTATCGATGCAGTAGCAGCTAAAATGATGGGCTATAACCCTATGGAGATTCCTTATATTAGAATGTGCGATGAAATGGGTCTTGGCGTCGGCAATCCCGACAATATAGAAATACTTGGTGAAGAAATCTGCGATGTAAACTTTGGCTTTACCACGAAAAAAAGCTTTGTTATCTGGGGCGACCAAATGCTCAGGAAAGGTTTTTTAAGATTTCTTGAAAAACCGCTGCTTCATTCACCTCTGATGGCCTGGGCACCGTTCGCCTCGAATTTGTATCACGACTTCCTCTGGTATCCTACAATCGGCAAAAAAATAATCCGGGAATTTATGAAAACCGATTGGGGCAAACTGTTCAAAGAGTATTAACCATAATTGTTCAGCACAATTAGCTGCCTGAGTCTGTATGATAACAACGGTTGTTTTTGATTTAGACGATACGCTATACGATGAAATCGAGTACTGCAGGAGCGGCTTCGGAGCAGTTGCCCAGTTTCTCGCCAACCTGCCCGAGACGCCAACCGCTGAGCGTATCTTCGATTGCTTATGGAAGCAGTTCACTGCCGGCAACCGCACAAAGACATTTAATACAGCTTTTGAGGAACTCGCAATAGCCTACGACGACAAACTCATCGGCTCTGCGGTAAAAACCTATCGCAACCATGTCCCAAAAATAACACTACCAGACGACAGCAGGGATGTGCTCTGCCGGCTAAGCGGCAAATATACGTTGGCTCTGCTGACGGACGGCTTTCTACCGGCCCAGCAGCTAAAGGTGCAGGCACTGGAAATCGAAAAATATTTTAAGTGCATAATTTATACCGAACAGCTCGGCGCCGAATTCTGGAAACCGTCACCGGTCGGCTTTGAAAAACTAATGGAGGCCTTAAACGTAAAGCCGGAAACTGTTGTCTATGTCGCTGACAATGAGAAAAAAGATTTTATCGCACCGAACAAATTGGGATGGGTGACTATCCAGCTAATCCGCCCCGCCCGCATACACACCGAATCGTTCGCCGAATCCGGTGCCTCCCCGCAATATGTAATACATAAAATAAGCCGGTTACCAGAGCTTTTAGAGAAACTTTGACCGCAGCCGGCAGAGTGTTATAATATATTTAGAAGAACAATAAATTATGACTCGCAGCTTTATTTCAGGAATCACAGTTGCAATTATGATGGTTTGCTCGGCTCAGGCCGCTGAAAAAACAGTTCAATTGCGGACGGAAGTATTGGATGCGGATACCGCCCAGCCGCTGGCCTGTCGGGTATATATTCAGGGCAAAGACCGGAAATGGTATTTCCCTCGCTCAGCTTCTCCAAACGGTTCAGCGGTTCCCTACAAGAAACAGGCCCGGGTCAATAAAAATTCCGTTGAGATGCATACGACCCTTTCACCACACCCCTTTATCGTTGAATTGCCGCCGGGCGAATACACCGTTACCATAGAACGAGGCAAGGAATATTTTCCCGAAACACGCAGGGTACTAATCGCAGCAGAGCCGGTCAAGCTTACGATTCGGC
>CAJVYK010000034.1 GCA_913009865.1 uncultured bacterium | reverse complement strand
GGCATGAGTCTCTGAGAGGTGGTATGTCAGTTTGAAAAGAAAAATTTTATTGTTATTGTTTTTTTTGTTTTTTTTTTTTAATGATACGGCGACCACCGAGATCTACACTCTTTCCCTACACGACGCTCTTCCGATCTAAGGGTGATTTTTCTTGTCGGCGGATTGGTTTCGTCAGATTCACTCTGCGTCAGCGCTTCGGTCGGACAGACATTCACACACGCACCGCAGCCGATGCAGGAATCGAGGTCAAATTCCGGCTTGCCTCTATACTTTTCCGGCACCACGCAGGGCTCAGCGGGAAACCGGGTAGTGAACCGCGGAGAAAAGACTGCTGTAACGGCTTCTTTTAATTCTCTTAACTTTGGCAAACGCACTCTTAAACTCCCGTCAATAATTGATTGTTGATTGTAGCGTTTAGTTTTCTTTTTCTTCTGCGTATTTATCAACGATACTATTTTCCCACAGTTTTACTCCTGAGGCGTGAGCGCCTTTGGCAATTGCATGAGCAGCGGTGGGTGAAGTTATTAGTATGAACATAGCGCAGATTATCGCTTTGGCGCTTGTGGGGCCTATACCGCTAATGACAGCAACGCCGACTAACAGCAAAATAGTTCCAAGAGTTACGCATTTGGTCGAGGCCTGCAGGCGGTTGTAAACATCAGGAAAACGAACCAGACCTATACAGCCAAATATATCGAACAGGATTCCTGCACTTATCAATATGTAGCCAATGGTATCATTCATCGAAATTTCTGCCTTCCAGAAACTTTGCCAGGGCAATAGTGCCAATGAAACTCAAAAGTGCCCAGGCGAGAGCGATGTTGAGATAAAAATCCTTCTTTGTCACCATCCCGAGGATGGCACAAAAACTTACTACGACTATGCCTAATATATCGATAGCTACGGTTCTGTCGGGTGCACTGGGGCCGCGACCTATCCGGTACAGGCACAGGAAACAACACACAAATAAGCCGGTATAAAATAACGCTATCATAGTTACCTCTTTTTATTCGAAGATCTTCTTCAGGAACCACTCAAACCTTCGGGCGATAAGTTCTGTTGCCTGCTCGATATCGGTGGATTTGACGTTAATCCAGTGGATATACAAGAAGCCATCGTCTGTTAAATCCACAGTCAAAGTTCCCGGGGTAAGAGTGATGGAGTTTGCCAGGGCAGTGATTGCAGATTCTGTTTTTAAGTTCGTTTTTATTTTTACGATGCCGGGCTTTATCGGCATTTTAGGGTGCAAAGCGCGGTAAACAACATCCAGATTTGCCTTCAGTACGTAATAAAAGAATACCGGCAGATAAACCAAAAACCAGAACACTCGTACCGGCGAAATAAATATGTGATGTTCCTTAGGCAGTATTTCGTGGAATAGAACCGCAACGATAACAGAAGCTATCAGGCCTGCAATTACGACCTGGACATCAATTCCGCCGTCAACAAAGGGCCAGGTCAGCAGCGTCCAGACAATAAACGCTAAAACAAAATAAATCAATCGCCTCATAATTTATATCTCGTTTCTCACTTCACAGTTTAATTATTTTTGTCGAGTATTCGAGTCCGTCAGTCAGTACTTTTACCGCAGGCTCAAGTATACTGTTCCTCAAAGCCGGTATTATCACAAGCAGTCCCATAAGCACGCATAAACAAGCCAGAAATACCATTGCAACGAGCATAGAGCCCCTGTTTTCCTTTGTTTGTTGGAGATTTTCCGGCAGTTCGCCGAGGAAGACGTATCTTTGAACCTTCAAATACATAATTAAAGTACATAAGCTTACGAAAACAATTATTGCTGCAATCCAGTAAAAATGGGCTTGAACTGCTGCGATTACCAGAATCAGCTTGCTCCAGAACCCGCTAAAAGGCGGGATGCCGGCGATGGAAGCCGATGCAACGGTGCAGGCTGCGCGAGTAAAGGGCAATTTGCCTGCAAGTCCGCCCAACTGCTTCAACTGTCTTGTACCGGTTGACATTTCCACTGAGCCGCTTGTCAAAAATAACAAAGACTTGTAAACAGCGTGATTGAGAAGGTGGAACAGGCCGCCAAGAATAGCCAGTGATGCCCAGGCCAAGTTTCCACCCTGAGCAATGATAAGACCGCCAAGGCCGATACCAAGAATTACATAACCCAACTGGCTGATGCTCGAATAAGCCAGGAGCCGCTTGAAATCCCACTGACCCATTGCCAGAAATGCCCCGGCAACCATACTCGAAAGGCCCAGGATAATTAATATCCAGCCCATTGATACGGAAATACCGAAGACGTTGAAAAGCACACGCACAAGGGCATAGACACCGAGAGCTTTTATCAGTACGCCGGAGAGCATCGCTGAGATCGGAGCCGGCGCCGACGGGTGTGCGTCGGGCAACCAGGCATGGAACGGCACCAGGGCGGCCTTTAAGCTGAAACCTACAATAAATAAACTCAGGGCAAAGGCCAGCCCTGCATTTAAGCCGGAACCCTGAATGGCTTTTGAAATGTAGGCCATATTGAGCGAGCCGGTATTGCCGTAAACAAGGGCAATCGCAAAAAGTATGAATGTGGAGGCGATACTGCCCAGTACCATATACTTAAAGGAGGCCTCAAGCTCTTCGTTACCGCAGCCAAAGCCGACAAGGGCGTAGGAAGCAATAGAAGCGATTTCGAGAAATACAAACAGATTGAAGATGTCTCCGGAAAGTACCACACCATTCATACCCCCAACCATAAGCAAAAACAGACTCAGGTATTTTGCCTTAGCGGTGTATTGTTCCATATATCTGACGCTAAAGAGCATTGCGGCGGTGCTCACAACGCTGATAGCCAGGAGCAGAAGGCAGCTTAAACCGTCAAGAACAAGATTGATTCCGAGCGGGATGGACCACCTGCCCACTTCATAGACGCGGGTTTGGCCGATAGAACAAAGGGCCATTACCAGCAGTGAAACGGTTGCCAGGTTGGCTAAGACCGTTGCAACGGCCTTGCCTCTTTTAGCAAAAACCGGAAGTAAAAACGCCGTCGCCAAAGGAACAGCAACGAATATCGGCAGCGGTACAGTCATCCTTTCAGTCTCCTTATTTGAGTAATGTCAAAGGTGCCGTATTTCTCGTAAGTTCTAATGCATATCGAAATCATAAGTGCCAACGAGCCCAGGCCGATGACGATTGCGGTAAGAACAAGGGCCTGCGGCAGGGGGTCAACCGAATTGTTGAGGAAACTGCCGGCAATCTGCCCCGTTCCAGGATCGAACTGGCTTTTGTCGATTATCGGGGCTACCCCACCGAAGTGGTAGCCGAGCATAATCAGGAAAAGATTGACGGCATATTCCATAATCATAATGCCGAATACAATCTTAACCATATTTTTTTTGACAACCGCGCAATACAGCCCAATCATAAACAATAAAAAGCACAGCGCATAAAGCATCTGTTTTACTCCTTTTCCTTGACTGATACATCCGGTCTGAACGTCGAGAGAACAAGAATTATCAGAAATAGCGACGCACCAACCTTCAGACCAATAGCAAGATTCGATAACGGTATAGTGCCGGCACTTATAAGCCTGAATGCGGTTTCCTTGTCTGCCAGGTATTCGGCCTGGATGAAATTCCAGAAGAAACAAGCTGCACCGTAGAACAGGCCGAACATCGCTATAGCGGCAAACAGTAAAGCACCGACACAATCAAGCTTTGATGCAACGGGCAGAGACAGATTTTCTTCTACAAATTCTCTTCCGAATGCCAGCATAAGCAGTACGTAAGAAGAAGCTAAAATCACGCCGCCGGCAAAGCCGCCGCCAGGTGTTAGATGGCCGAAAATAATGATATAAATGCCGAACATAAAGATGAGCACCTTGACCCAGCTGCTGATGGTTTTTACTATTATTGTCATACCTTTCATTTGTCCGGGTCCTCCAACAGCTTTTTAGCCTTTTTTCGCAGTATAACGGTAGCGCCGATAATCGAAGTAAACAGCACTGTTGCTTCGCCGAGCGTATCGTACGCACGAAAATCCAGAACGACCGAGGATACGATATTGGCCGCACCTGTCCTCTGCAGTCCCTGGCTGATGTAAGTCTGAGAAGCAGGCTCCGGCATCCCGGGCGCTTCGGCGGCGGCAGTAAAGGCAGATGTGCCGAAGTCGGGCAAAGTCTGAAAAACTTTTATGCCGGCTAAAAAGATTACAAAGATAATTACAATCGAGACAACAGTGGCGAAAAATTCTTTGTCGCCGCTGATAAAAGTCAGGTCGCGAGCAATAGTAGCACGGATTAAGATAACAAGGCCTAAAACTTCGACAACAATCTGTGTTATTGCAATATCAGGCGCACGTAAAAACAAAAACATCAGCGAGGCGCCAAAACCAATTGCACCGATACAAATTACGGCACTTAACAGATTTTTGGTTTCCACTGCAATAAGTGCGGCGATTATTATAAACAGCAGTAAAACATAGAATATAGCCATATCTACCTCACCAAATCCTGCAAACTATAAGTAGAATTACCAACAATCCCAGAATCACCCAGGTTAAATACATCGGCAGCAGGCCCGAATGCAGCCATCTCAGAAAGTTCGTCAAGGCCAGACCGCACTTTCCGCTTTGATTGTATAAATCGAAATGGCCTTTTTCCTGACCGGTGTAAAGCTGCTTTAGGCCGCCCATAGATGAAACAGTTTTATAGAAATGCGTTCCGGGTATTCTCATCGCTTCATTATCCTGCACTTCGCCGCAGTACCAGGTGGGTACGGTTCGGACTTTTCTTGATAACAGCCCAACGAGTAAAATAAGCAGACCAAGAACAACGCCAAGTATTATCAGGGCTGTGGCCAGAACCGAATCCCACGTGCCGAAAATAGCAGTACCCGGTTCTATATTCAATGCGGGATAAATGAACAGCTTCAGCGGTACGTGATAGAAAATTCCGAAAAATACACACAGCAAAGCAAGTACGACCATTGGAGTTGTTTGCAAAAGTGAAACTTCTTTTACGTCCTTTAGTTCATCCGGCAGGCGGGAAAGAAATATCGAATGTATGAGCTTTACAAATGAAGCCAGAGTCAGCGCACTTCCAAAGACAGCACAAGTGAGCCAGATGGGCCACAGGGCCGCTGCGCCGTTAGTTTGCTCGGCTCCCATTTGAATTACACCCTGATAAATCATCCATTTGGAGACAAAACCATTGAGGGGCGGTATGCCGGAAATACTTAGAGCGGCAATCAGGCAGGCAGTGAAGGTAATCGACATTTTTTTACCCAGGCCGCCAAGCCGGTCAAGTTCAGCCGTCCCTGCCGCCTCTTCGACTGCACCGCCGCACAGAAACAGACAACATTTATATATTGCGTTGTTGAGCATATGAAAAATACCGCCGGCAATACCGACGGGTGTGCCGGTCGCTATGCCGAGAATCATATAGCCGACCTGGCTGATAGCGTGGTAGGAGAGCAGCTTTTTAAGGTTGTGCTGAACCATTGCTATCATCACGGCGATAATTATCGTAGCCGCACCTATGGCCGCAAGGATAATACTCAAAACCGCCGACTCAATTACAAACATCTTCCGCACGATTATTATCAGAAGATAAATCCCTAAAAACTTGTCAATCGCAGCAGGCAGCAATGCCATAACAGAAGCAGGTGCATATTCACCGCTGGTGGGAAGCCATGTGTGCAAAGGCAGCGCTCCCGCCTTGGTAATGGCGGCGAGCATAAGCAGTAGAAATGCGATAATTGGAATAGCTGATGTCGTTGCCATGCTGATTTCAGATATAACAAATGTCCCTGAAACCGACCATACCATCAATATACCGAGCAGAAAAGCTGCGTCGGATGCTCCTATCATAGCAAAGCTTTTCGTCGCTGCGAAATTACAGCCCTTGCCGCCGGTGGTTATCAAAAGATACAGCGAAACGGTGACGACTTCCCAGAAGATAAGCAGGAACAACAAATGATTAGAGAGCAGTATCCCCGCTGAGCCGCCTATCGTCAGCAGAACGCAGCCGAAAAAAGTATTCCCGGCTTGTGACTTTAGCGAATATAAGGTTATCAGCAGGCCAAAACCGCAGGCGAACATCAATATAAAGGATCCCAGCGGCTTAGCGCTTAGCAGCAGGTCTAATTTTAGACCGCCTATTTCGAGAATGGGAAAGGCATAATCAGCCTGGCCGAGAGTAAATATACGGATAGCCAGCGCCAACACTAAACCTGAGATAATCAGCGTTAATGCCCTGGACAAAAACTTTATTTTGTTCGGCAAAAACAGCAGTACGAAACCTGCTATCAGTGGCAGAAAGACCGGGATGAGTAAAGTTTTATCCAATTTCCTTTTTCCTTACTTACTTTTTACCTTCCTTAATCTTTTCCGTTTTCTCACGACTCAATCGCAGTAGATTTTCATAGTCGTGTATAACATTACTTCTGCTGTCAACAGCAGCTACTCTCTCGGTGCAGCTGTAGCAGGGATCGACCGCTGCAAGTGTAATTGTAACGTCAGCAATTTTTTCGCCGATACACGAGGCCTTGAACGAGGGCACATTAACATAACTTGGCGCTCTGACCTTGTGGCGGACCGGCCTGTTACCGCCGTCACTGCGGACGTAATGAAACGTCTCTCCCCTTGGCGCCTCAACGTGTCCGACCGCTTCGCCCGGCGGAATTTCTTTGACCTCTATCGTAACAGGGCCGTCCGGAAGTTTTTTCAGGGCCTGCCTGACCATTTTAATAGATTCAAATGTCTCGAGAAGACGGACAACCGCCTTTGCAAAAACATCACCTTCCGGTTGCGTAATCACATTCCAGTCCAAATCGCTGTAAACAGCATACGGGTCGTCGCGTCTGACGTCAATGTCAACACCACTGCCTCTGGCGGTCGGGCCGACTACGGCGTATTTTATAGCATCGGCTTTACTTAATATCCCTACACCTTTGAGTCGGGCGTGCAGAACGGGGTCGTCGAGCACCGCTTTGGTCAGCATATCCATTTTCTTTTCGATTTCGTCGAGTTCTTTTAATATCCTGGGCTTTATCTCATTAGGGATGTCCTCACGGCAGCCGCCGATTTTGACATTGCCGTAATTGTTTCTGTTACCCGTTATTTCTTCCAGCAAATCGAGCACCGGCTCACGGTATTTCCAGGCCCACATAAAGACGGTATCGTAGCCGATAAAGTGACCTGCCAGGCCCACCCAGAGGATATGGCTGTGAATGCGTTCGAGTTCGTTGATAATCGTTCGCACATACAGGGCACGCTCGGGCGGTTTTATGTCGGCAATCTCTTCGGCCGCCTGCACATAAGCTAAGGGGTGTGAAGCTGAACAGATGCCACATATCCGTGAAATCAAAAACGGCACCTGGTCGAACTGCAAGGATTCACTGATTTTTTCTATGCCGCGATGATTGTAAGATAATCGCATATCAATGTCCGTTACTATTTCGCCGTCGACGGTGAGCTGGAAAAATTCCATCTCTTCCTGCAGCGGGTGAAACGGGCCGACCGCAATAACCGGTTTTTTGACAATTTTTTTCATTTTCTTTTTACTTTTTAGCCACTTATTTCACTGATTTCTATTTTTAGCCACGAATTTTCACGAATTTTCACTAATTATTTTTCATTTATTCGTGTACCTATGGCAGAGCTTAACCTGTGCCTTAGGTATTCGTAGCTTTTATTTCTTTTCTCATCGGATAAACACCTTCAGGCCAGTCATCAGCTAAAATTAGCCGCCTCAGATTAGGATGATTCTTAAAATCGATTCCCAGTATGTCGTGTATCTCTCTTTCTGCCCACTCTGCAGCCGGCAGAAATGGTGTGATAGATTCAATGGCAGGCTTTTCACGGTCGGAAATTACAGCTTTTATGTTAATACAGCAGCCGGTTTGGTCGTACGAATAGTGATAAATAATCTCAAAACAATCGTCAGCGTCAATACCTGTAGCGACACAAAATCTTGCGCCGATATCCTCTAACAGGAACCTGTTGACGGCGCAAGCGTTTTCGGCCTTGCAGGTAAGGTATATTCTGTTTTCCGCCTTTTGCTCGATTGCGTCCAGCTTATCCTTTATTTCCGATAGTTTATTTTTCAGCTCTATCTGATTCATACTTCTTTCCTGTTTTTTACAAAGTTGATAGTGCCTTCACCACGCCGGAAATCATAGCTTCCGGCTTCGGCGGGCAGCCCGGCACGTATGCGATAATCGCATTGGGGTCTATTTCTTTGATTATTTTATCCACGGGCCCAACTACATGATAGCCGTTGTGGAATATCCCTTTGTCACAGGCACAAGCACCGATTGCAAAAACAACGCAGGGTTTGGATGTCTGGCGATAGACTTCCTGCAGCCGGGGCGCCGCCTGGCGGGTTACTACGCCGGTTACCAGCAGGGCGTCAGCGTGCCGCGGCGAGCCGACCAATTTGATGCCGAACCTCTCAACGTCAAACTTTGGCGTCAGCAAGTTAACAATTTCGATGTCGCAATTGTTGCACGCACCGGTGTTAACGTGAAATACCCACGGCGATTTTTTTAATGACCATATTTTCCAGCTCATAAATTTACCTTTTTATTATGGTCAAAGCCAATTGATGCCATAACAATCACCTATTGTTGCCAACAATATAGCAACAGCCAAAACAATTCCGCAGTAAATCCAGAAGAATTTCATTGCCTGGTCAATCCGCACACGCGGGTTGGTATTCTTTATTAAAATCATCAATACCAGTATCAATACATATTTGCAAATACCCCATACCAGCGACATTCCACTCGTACCGAATCCGCCGAGGAACATAATTACCAAAAACAACGGCATCGCCACGAGCATCATTGCCTGGATAAGTTTCCAGACGGCGAGCAGGGCGCCGGAGTATTCCATCAAAACACCGCTGCCAAGCTCGGTCTCGGCCTCGGCTATATCGAATGGGACAAACCCGAGTTTTGCCTGAATGCACAATAAGCTGACCAGAAACGCTAACATTCCCGATATGCTAAGGGCAGGTGTCTGCTGAGCAAGTGTGGCTAAACTAAGCTGTCCTCCGCTTTTTATAATCACCACAATAAAAGCCATCACCAAAGGCAGCTCATAGCTCATAACCAGTTTCATTTCCCTGCTCGTACCGACAGCCGCATGGGGACTGGCACTGGCGCTGCTGCCCAGAATCAACGCCAGAGACGGCAGCGCCATTAGATAAATCGCTACAATGACATCACCGACAAAAGGTACTGTCGGCTCGATAGTTATCCGCCAGAGCATTGTCGAAAGCAGCAGCAGCCCCGCCAGACCGACAAGTGGTGCCGTTAAGAAGACGGTTCGTTGAGCCTGCTGGGGTACAAGTATTTCCTTTCCCATCAATTTTATGACATCCACAAATGGCTGATAAAATGGCGGGCCGACTCGCCACTGCACAAGGGCGCTGACCTTGCGGACTATCCAGCAGGCAATAAGGCCGAAACAGGCGGTAAATAAAAAGCCCGGAAAAATCAGAATCCAGAACAAATTTTGTAATACTTCGGTCATTTCTTTGCCTTTTCCCTCAGGAACGGCTGCCACAGTTCACCGCCGGCTACTTTTACGACGACGCCGTCAAAGACCTCCGTCAGGTCCGGCCCGGCGGCAACTTCTTTGTATTCAAGAGCTCCATACGTGCAGGTGGTAACACATAACGGTTTTTCTCCCGCCTTTAATCTGTTTTTGCTCAGGTCGCAAACACTGGAGGCAAAGGGCGTCAGCTCGGTATAAATCGTACCGAATGGACATGCTATCGCACAAGTACCGCAAGCCGTGCAAAGCATATTGTGACGCTTCAATATGCTTTCTTTACCGTCTTCGGCCGAAACTTTCTCCAGTGCCTTTTGTGGACAGGCATTCGTACACGGTGCTGCTTGGCACTTACGGCAAATCAAAGCAAAGCGAACCTTTTCCAGCAGTGCATCTATCCCACTATTTTCGGGGTGATGTTTATATGAACAGGCCGCAGTACACTTGTCGCATTGTTTACATTTCTGCAAGTCGATTATTAGTTTCGCATCCATAGTTTCGCATCTGCTGTTTTGTGTTCGGGGTCATAAGGCACGGGGTCACGAGGCACGGCCTTTAGTCCCAGATTTCAGGATATTTTTTTATTTGCCCGTAGGTAAAGACCGGCCCGTCTTTACAGACATAATATTTGCCGAGCATGCAATGGCCGCATTTACCTATCCCGCAGCTCATATTTTTTTCCATTGAAAGATAAATATTCTCGTCGCTGAATCCGAACTCCAGTAACTTTAAGAGAGCATATTTCATCATAATCGGCGGGCCGCAGACTACCGCAGCGCTGTTTGCGACGTCCACGTCATCTTGGGCCAGTATTGTAGTTACCACGCCGACATTACCGTCCCAATCGTTGTTCGCCTCATCGACGGTAAGTTTCATATCGACACCGGCGATACTTTGCCAGGAGCCGAAAAGCGTATTTTTGTAGATAAAATCATCTGGTGTTCTGGCTCCGAATCGGCACACTACCGATTTGAACTCTTTTATCCTGTCGATCAGGGTCAAGAACAGAGACCGGATTGGCGCTAAACCTACACCGCCGCCGACAATGTAAATTTCTTTGCCGACAAAATCATCAATCGGATAGCCGTTACCAAACGGCCCGCGAATACCAACCTTTTGGCCTTTGTCACACTGATGTAATAAAGCTGTTATCCTGCCGGCGTTCATAATGGTAATTTCCATCTTTTCACTATCAGCCGGCGAGGAGGAGGGGGTAAACGGCGCTTCGCCAACGCCCGGCAAAGTCAGCTCCACGAATTGGCCTGTTTCGAACTTAAATTCTTCTTCCGGCACAACGACAAAACTTTTAATCGTCGGGGATTCATCTATAATGTCAACGATTTGGCCGTTTATAGGTTGGTAGAAATTCTGATTCATTTTGTAACGTTCGCTTCTTTTTTATCCTTAAACTCTTCACTCAGTTTTCTTAACACTGTTCGCATATCCATTTCACTGGGGTCGGCATCAACGCATCTACCACATCCGACGCACATATCGATACCATATCTATCAAGAAAATAAACAAATTTGTGCATGAAACGGTGTTTAATCCTGTCGCCGAGTACTTTGTGGGGATTTGCGCCGCCGGCTACGGCTGCGAAACCGGTCCTCATACAACTGTCCCACATCTTCATTTTGGCGAAGTAACTTTGGAGTTTGGTATCATAAAGGTAAAAACAATGACAGGTAGGACAGACTCTCGTACAGGCCTGGCATTCGACGCAATTTTGTGATTCGACATCAAAAACTTCAGAATTTTGACTGTTTTCCACGACTTCCCTAAGTGTCGTATTGAGCTGGAGTTCGGTATTGTTTTGCTCAAGCTGATTTTGTACCCGAGCCCTGTTTTCATTTCGCTCGGCCAGCAAGGCCTCAGGGACATCAGCAAAAAGACTGCGGTGTCCTTCTATGAAGCCCTGCCCCTTTTGTGAACCGGCTTCGATAATAAAGCCATCATTTATTTTCGAGATGTTCAAATCAAACCCGCCGCCGGCAAAGGCCCGTCCGTTAAAAAGATTGCAGAAACAGCTTTCACCTATCTCGGTGCAATCGCCCGAGATTATAAAGATATTCTCACGTAGCGCTACATAAAACGGGTCCTGGAATTCATCGTCTGCAAAAACTTTGTCCAGGATTTCGATAGAGCGCAAATCACAGTCTTTAAGCCCGAACACAGCAAATGGTTTTATATCCTTCAAATCAAGAGATTTGGGGGAAGTTGCAGCCAGTTCGCGTACCGGAAACAAAAACTCTTTCGCCGGTACACAGGTACGAATATTATTAAATTCCACCACCGTCTCAGTGGAAGGGTTGTATTTACTATATACGAAGTGGCGTCCGGTCTTTTTCGGAACATAAAGTTCCATCTGTTCGGCAACAGCATCTAAAAATGGTTTCAGTTTACTTATAAAAACAGTTTCCATAATTTCGTATTCCGTTATATAGCGTCTCGTACTGAGTAAGGAAAATTCAAATAACAAAATTGTATTGCAAAAATTTTCACCTTTTCTTTTCGGATTTTTAAATTTTCTCTTACGTCTATGTCGGCATATAGTATGGCAGACGAGCAAGGTCCATTGCAATGTCAATAGTTATTACTTTTACTTTCTTAGGTACTGCTATGTAATGCGGAGAAAAGTTCAAGATGCCCTTTACCCCTGCTTTGATTAGTGCATCGGCTGTTTGCTGAGCGGCGTCGCGGGGAACGGCGATAATCGCAAGGTTGATTTTTCGTTTTTTCAACGTCTGCAAATTTGAAATGTCTTCAATCGTGATATTCCTTATTTTTCTACCGACCTTTTTAGGGTTGGCGTCGAAAGCGGCGGCGATGTCGAAACCATATATTCTAAAGCCCGGATATATTAAAACAGCCGAGCCCAAATTACCAACTCCAACCAGAGCCGCCTTGTGGCCAACGTCAAGTTTAAGGATTTTATTGATTTGCTTTATGAGCTTTTCGATACTATAGCCTACGCCGCGTGTCCCGAAACCGCCAAAATATGAAAAATCCTTTCTTATCTGCCAGGAATTAACACCGAGGAAATCAGCTAACTTTCGGCTGGATATGTTCTGCTGTCCCTGTTCGGCTAAAAACAGCAGTCCCCTGAGGTAAATAGGCAGCCGCCGAACAGTCTCATCTGAAATTCTGTAATATCTCATAGCTTATCGTTGCTTGGTGCTTGAGTTCACATTCACAAACTATTTAGAGTATAGCTCAATTATTATATCCGTCAAGAAAATTCGCTTTGTTTATGCAATAAAATCCTTTTGCTTAATTACTTTATAGACAGGAGGTTACCTCGCATATCCAGGAAAGGTGTAAAAAAAAATAAAGATTTTTGTCAATTTAATGAACAGGAAATAGCTGAGAGTATCTGGTTATGCGCGTCGGTCAGCATTTTACTGATATGCTGTACAAAGTTTGAAGAAGGAAACGTGCACAGTACGCCGCTATACACTCACCTCACAACTTTCGGCGGCATATGCAGGCTCATCCCGAACGTATCTTCCCAGGCCTCTTTCAAAACTTCTGATGCTGTTGGATGTGGGAAGCTGACCTCTGTGAACCTCTCCGTGCTTCCGATAAGGAACCTCGCAGCGGCAGCAAGTTCCGTTACCGCCGCTCCGACCATTGCAACCCCCAGAACCTTCTCGCCGTCTTTTTCACGCACAACCCTTACCTCGCCGACAGTTTCATTATGCCCGACACTTCTACCGTTGGCCTTGAAGAACGCTCTTCCGACCGCTACATCAATTCCCTGCTGCCTGCATACATTTTCGGTCTTACCGACCGATGCAATTTCCGGAAACGTATAGACCGCCCGCGGAATCAGCGAATAATCGCCCATTTTCGCATTACCACCGGTCACATTATCCGCCGCCACTTCTGCCTCGGCAAAGGCCCCGTGAGCCAGATAAGTCGTTCCAACCACATCACCGATCGCATACACGCCGCTGACATTTGTTTTCAGTTTCTCATTAACCGCTATTGCTGCGCCATTCATCTCCAGACCCAGCCCATCAATCGTCTCCTTATCACAAACGGCCTTGCGTCCGACCGAAACGAGGACTTTTTCGGCCTCTACAATCTGTGCGCTCTCGAGAACAACTTTCGCTGTCCCTGCCGACGTATCAACCGAAGCAACCTTCTGACCTGTCAGTACATCAATCCCCAGCTTTCCCAATTCACGCTCCAGCATCCGGCCGACCCAGTTATCTTCTTTTGGCAGCAGCGTCTCCGTCATTTCGACGATGG
>CAJVYK010000033.1 GCA_913009865.1 uncultured bacterium | reverse complement strand
GCTGCTTAATTTAGCAGCTCGTCCTGCCTGACTAAGGCCTGCGAGTTTGGTAAGGGCGTCAAAAAGCGGGCTGGCTGAGCCGGTTGTTCGGGCCGGCTTTAGCGAGAAACACCGAAATAGCCGAGCTGAGAGCTTGTCGTTTGGCTTTTAGTGAGGCGAAAAAACAATTAAACGACTAAACATGTAGACGCTTGTCTTGAAACATCTCGGGACGGGGGTTCGAATCCCCCCGCCTCCATTGTACCATGTGAGCTTTAACTCGTTGTTATGAAATGAATTACTCTTTGGGGCGCTGACCCTCTTCCTCTTCTGTGGCACATATATGGCACACTTTTCACTCGGAAGGATCCTGTCGCCGACCTCTTCGGTCAGTTTGGCCAGGCGATCTTTCCTTGTCCTGGCGTAGGTATTGAGGGTCAGATCCGGCGTGCTGTGGCGGGCCAAGGTCTGGGCCTCCTTGGTGGAAGCACCCGCCTCGAACAGAAGACTTATATAAGCTACCCGGCAGGCATGGAAATCGACCTTGCCTTTCGGGGTATGCTTGGGGATGCCTGCTGTTTCAAGGTCCTTGTCCAGTTCTCTGGCCGGATGGCTGGGTACATATAGCAGTGGGTTACATATATCATCAAGCGGATTTTCTCTGCCACCATAAAAAGTCTGGTAGAATTTGATAACTGTTCCAGATTCTGCAAAAGCTATCAGCCTGCTCAGCAGTCATGAGGGCAGATATTGGAAACCCGGCTTGCGATTCTTCGTCCACCCTGGGACCTGCACCATGCAAGATATTCATCTCGCACTTCGACAAAAGGTCTTTTTTTATGCTTGTCAGCGGTTTTTGGTACAGGGACTCCGATCAGGAAAGAAAACGGCTGTTGAAGGCATCTTTTATGGTAGCAAACTTCTCTTTTAGCAGTTGCTTTTGTGAGGGCATAACAAAGGTGCGAAGCTTTTTTAAAAGCTTACTTTTTGTCTCGGTCTTAAAGAACGAACCAACCAAAGTCGGATAGAATTTGTCTGCCTCGGTTTTGGCTAAGAATACGGGCGAGACTTGTTTTTGCTCGCTAAGCCGCAATAACCTGGAAATCATTTGGAAATGCTCTGTTAGGAATAAATCGCGAACTTGAAAATCCTTTGCCCCCAATGCGGCAAGACCAGAACCTATGATTCCTCCGATGTTAACAACAAAATACGGTAGTAGTGTGACACCTTTACTGAAGAGGATGCCTTTGGCCTCATCGGAGCAGGGCCCATTGGCAGCAGGAACCACGGCTTTGCAGGTAATCTGGTTGGCTTTCTCTGCCGTAAGCGAATGTGTACGCGCACACGGAATGTGTATGTCCATGTTTAATAGATGGAGCTGGTCAGCGGGGATTTGCGCCCAACAGCCTTTTTGGCGGACCCAGGCGTCACCAAATTCCCTTTTGGCCTCGATAACGCTGTCGGTATCTAAGCCGTCAGAGTTGAAGACAGCGCCGTGAAGGTTCGAAAGGCCGATGACTTTGCTCCCAGATTTGACAATCTCCATGGCCAAATATTGTCCAACTTTACCGAAACCTTCAATGGTTACTTTGCACTGTGCAGCAGGTATAGCCAATTGATCACGCATCGCCAGCAGAGCAGAGAACGTTGTCAGCGCGGTAAAATAAGCTGAATCGTATGGTGGGACTTTCATTGTTTTCTGCGCGCCTTTGTAAATGCATGCCATATCTTCAATAGAGCAGTTCATGTCTGTCCATGGATGGTATATTCTATACCTGATTAGTGGGGCAATGTGTTGCCCAAATCTCTGCAAGATGGCAGAACGTTTCCGCTTATCAGTGTCTAATGACATTCTTATGCCCGCTTTGGCACCACCAAGGGCGTATTTGCAGATACAGTATTTATAAGTCATGCCTTTTGCCAACAACTCAATTTCTCTCTTCGTTACGTCCGGATATATTCGTACGCCGCCGCAGCAACCACGTGCACCAACCGTATGGATTACAAGCCAGCCGAACAAATTGTATTGAGGGTCATTTATTTCGCAGACGAACAAAGGCGCATCTGGTATCTTGCTATAATCTATTATCTGTTCATTCATTTTTCTCGGCGAACGCTTTAGTGTGACATTTCCTTTAACATCTCGTCCATCCTCATATGTTGATTGGGAGGGTCCCACCAGATGTTGGCTTCTATGATACGCGGCCCGCTGGGGGTCAGGGCAACATCCCAGCCGATGGCCCTTATGGGTAAAAACTTGTACGCTGCTTCTTTCACCATGTCACAGGCTTCATGCCACACAGGGAGTTTGAAATCCTGAAAGCTTTTGCCTGTTATAGGATGTTTAGATATTGTTATGATCCCTTGCCCGGTGGAGGTAATTTGATTGCCCGCGCCAAGCGTTCCTTTCTCAATATCAATAGGAACCTCGACATTACCGGTGAGGCCTTGGAGGTGTGTGTCGATGAATACTCTCAACTTAGTTATAGGCTTGAAATGTGCGTGAATAATACGACATTTTTTTTCATTGTCGATCAAACTTATAATCCTTGCCGTTTGAAGAGCATCGATACCTGTTAGTGCTACAATAGCGGGGTGGTTTTCAACTCTTTGTTGGATGATAAAGCCTTCGGGGTAGCGGGCTTGGAGGTACTCGACAATATCCGAGGCACTGTAGAAATTGCCCTCGGTATCTTTAAAGCCTTTGGATGTTTTGTTGATGATTACGACTCGGACCCCGTAAGCCCCGCGAATGGGCTTTATCACAAACTTGCTGGGAAGGTATCGCTTGATAAACTCTATTTTGCTCTTCAGACAGCTCAGCATGCGATTGTTGTAGCAGTCCCAAAACAATCTTTCGCTCGTAGATACCACATACCATTGCGGAACTCTTATTTTCGCCTGAAGACAGTAGCTGTAGAAAATGGCCTTGTTTTTGGCCAGCTCAGCCCAAGATGGGTGGTTCAATCTCTCCTGGATTTTGGTCAATACTTTTCTGCTCGTAAACTTATCAATTAGTGAAGTATCAAAATGTTTGGAAAAAAAGCCAAGCCGAAAAGCTTCAATAGGAGTGTACCTTCGCTGCTTGCATATTCTGATGTTTCTCATCAGTACCCGGAAATAATCAAAGCTTGGAAAGCGGGCGCTCTTCAGGGCTAATCTTGCAATAAGAATAGATTGTACTGTTTTTTTCAATAGTTGCTTTAGCATATCCAGATACTTTCTTTTGAAGAGACGCAGTTTTTTCCTGGAGTTGTTAAGAACTTTCCTTATATGCTTGATTTTATTAGAAATAAACTGTACCCTTGTGTCCAGATAATTCGTGAAAAGTTGCTTGGTACATGTGATAATCTCACAAAACAGCGGGCTATTGTGTTGACGGGTGTGGACATTGGGACAGTCAGAACAGCTTAAGAGAATTCTGTATTTGGCCCATGGAGGTTCCAGAGGGGGAGGGCAAACGCAGCTGCTGTATCTTATAGAGAACTTGGACCGCCAGAGTTATGAATTATTGGTTATCTGCCCCAGGGATGGACAGTTTGTCACAGCAGTTGTCCGGTCGGGAGTAGAAGTTTTTGTGTGTCCATTACACGCATGGCGAAAATTTCCGGCAGCGCTGGCCCGTTATTCTGATGCAAAACGACTCCTGCGGTATGCATCAGACCGAGAGGTCTCTATTATACACTGTTCGGACCTCTGGCTAAGCGGTTATATGCGTTGGCTTTGCACAAGACTTAAGGTGCCGTCGGTGCTGCATGTCCGTACACCTCTTTGTACGAGAGATGTACAAAAGCACTGCTGTGACAAAGCTGATGCTGTAATTGCTATTTCGAGTCGAGTAAAACGCAACCTGATTGACGGCGGCGTTCGTAAGGAAAAAATTGTTCAGATTGATGACGGAGTAGATGTTCAGTTGTTCCTGCCAAACACAAATGGTCACGTGCTGGCACAAGATTATCCGGATAGTGAGGACTTTCGGATTGGTATTGTTGGGCGGGTCTGTGAAGCTAAGCGACAGTTAGATTTTTTGAAGGCGGCTAAAGCAGTCATAGAATCAATTGATAAGAAAATATCGTTTTTCATAATCGGTCATTATAAGTCTAATAAATATTATCACAGATTAAGAAAGTTCATTAAGTCCCAGGCACTCGAGGGTAGTGTGTTCTTTATCGGCGAACGTCAAGATATGCCCGAAGTGTTGGCTTCTCTGGATGTATTGGTGAGTCTCTCGGGAGGGTCGGTAATGTTCGAGGCAATGTCTTGCGGCACGCCGGTTATCTCAGCGGCCTTTACACGCCGTCAAGATTCCGTCCATGTTCAAGATGGCAGAACAGGTTTATTGGTTTCGTCTGGGCGCACATCCGACATAGCGGCCGCAATTAGAAATCTGGTTGAGTCCGAGAACTTGCGCAAAATGATTGGCCGGGAGGCACGCGAATGGACAGTGCATAATCTAAGCCATCTAAAGATGACGCGACAAACGGAACGAGTATATCAGAGCTTGTAATAAGTTCAAATTTTACTTTCCATAAGTCATGGGGTAAAGGCAAATAAAATTCTAACATAATACTAATCATATACTAACATGCCTGTAGCAAAATGTTGCTTAAAAAGGGTTAATAATATCTATGGCAAAAGAAAGTATCCTTATAGTCGATGACGAGGAAGACGTACTTGAACTGCTGCGTTATAATCTTGACAAAAACGGATATAAGGTCAATGCAGCCGTTTCAGGAGAGGAGGCCCTTAGAAAAGCAAGCTCGAAACTGCCTGATCTGATTGTTTTAGACCTTATGCTGCCGGGTATCGATGGGCTGGAGGTTTGTAAACTGCTGAAAAACGGCCCTAAAACAGAACATATTCCCATAATCATGCTTACCGCCAAAGGTGAAGAAGCTGATATTGTCACCGGCCTTGAGCTCGGGGCGGATGATTATGTTACCAAGCCCTTCAGCCCAAAAGTATTGGTCGCCAGAGTACGGCGGATTTTACGTAGAGCAATCAGCCGTGACCAGGGAAAAACTCCAATAAAAATCCACGGTTTAACCGTTGACTCTGCACGTCGTGAAGTTCTTGTCAAAAATAAACCGGTGGAACTGACATTTACCGAATTCAACATTCTCCATACTCTGGCTAAAAGACCGGGTTTGGTCTTTACGCGATATCAAATCGTGGATGCCATACATGGTAGTGACTATCCTGTTACCGACAGGGCTGTGGATGTCCAAATAGTATCTCTGCGTAAGAAGTTGGGCTCTTGTGGAGAATACATAGAGACTGTTCGCGGCGTTGGGTACCGCTTTAAGGATTAACCGATGTTAAAGAAACGACTACTGTGGCAGTTGTTTCCTTCGTATCTGTTGATTACCGTTGCGGCACTGCTGGCGGTAACCTGGTACACATCGCATTCTTTGCGAAAATTTTACCACAATCAGGTTGCCAATGACCTCCAGGCACGTGCACGCCTGGTCGAACAGCAAATCCTGCCGAGCTTGAAAAAACAAAGTTTCCAGGAAATTGACAGCTTGTGCAAGAAAATTGGGCCAATTAGTTCAACTCGTATTACTGTCATTTTGCCCGACGGTGAAGTTATAGCTGATTCAGACAAAGCCGTCTCAAAGATGGAAAATCACGCTGACCGTCCGGAATTTAAGCAGGCCATTCAAAAAGGCAGCGGCAGGTCCCTGAGATTCAGCAATACTCTTGGAACGAATATGATGTATCTGGCACTGCCTGTAATAGAACAAAACCGGATTTTAGCTGTGGTACGCACCTCTATACCAGCTACGGCTATTGACCGGCAGCTTAAAGATATTTACAAAAAAATTATCTGGGCAGGGTTAGTTGTGGCGGCCTGTGCGGCGGTAGTGAGCTTAATCATATCACGAAGAATAAGCCGGCCGGTAGAACAAATGAAAGAAACAGCTAAACGCTTTGCCTCAGGTCAGCTTGACCTGAGGGTGCCGATACCAGAGACTGCCGAATTAGCGGACCTTGCACGGGCACTCAATGAAATGGCCAGGCAACTCCGTGACAGAATCAACACAATAACCAGGCAACGAAACGAGTCCGAAGCTATACTTTCAAGTATGGCCGAAGGTGTTCTCGCCGTTGACGGACAGGGACGCATTGTAAGCATAAACAAGGCGGCTGCGAACTTTCTCAGTATCGACCCGGCGCAAGCTCAGCAACGTAATGTGGAAGAAGTCATTCGCAACGTCGAAATTCAGCAGTTTATACAAAAGACACTCGACAGCAGACAGGCAACGGAGATGGATATCTTTTTACCAACAGAAGACGGCCACTTCTTTAGATTCCTCGGCGCAAGTCTTGCCGACTGTGGAGGCAGCAGATGTGGAGCGGTTATTGTCTTAAACGATATGACGCGGATACGTCGGCTGGAAAAGGTAAGACGTGATTTCGTAGCAAATGTCTCACATGAGCTTAAGACGCCCATCACTTCTATTAAGGGCTTTGTGGAAACACTGCTTGATGGTGCTGTAAACGAACCAGGGCAGGCCCGTCATTTTCTCGAAATTATCGCCAGACACGCTGACAGACTTAATGCCATTATAGAAGACCTGCTGAATCTTTCGCGGCTGGAGGATGATGACAAAAAAAGAAAAATCTTCTTCGAGAAAACATTCTTAAGGCCGGTGCTTACCGCTGCTGTAGAACTATCAAAGTTGAAAGCAGAAGAAAAGCAAATAAAAATAGAACTTAACTGTGACAAAAATATCAAATCCGGAATAAACGCAGCCCTGTTAGAGCAGGCGATAGCCAATCTTCTCGATAATGCCATTAAGTACAGCGAACCGGGCGGTGAAGTTAAAATCGATGTCCGGCAGGAGGATAAAGAAATAGCCGTTTCGGTGCAGGACAACGGCTGTGGAATAGAGAAGAAATATCTGCCGCGCATTTTTGAGCGGTTTTACGTCGTTGACAAGGCCAGAAGCCGTAAACTTGGGGGCACAGGCCTCGGCCTTGCTATAGTTAAGCATATCGCACAGGTACATAGCGGATACGTAACTGTCGAAAGTTCTTCGGGAAAAGGTAGCACCTTCACCATTCATTTGCCGGCCGATTAATATCCAGCCATAAGCCCAATTGCCATCCGGTAAACATCTGGCTGACACCCCATCTATTGGCCCCAACTATTTTTGAAATTTTAACGCAATTTTAACGCAGACCTCATACTGATTTAACACTCCCAAATTACCCTTACCCATAGAAAAGCTGCTCTCAAGGATTGGCCTGAGAGAGCCGGTAAACGGAAGTGTTTTTTTTATGGAGGTACAAAATGAGAAAAGCAATTTTACTAACGCTGGTACTGCCCGCAATTCTGGCACTGGACCGCAGCGCAGGGGCTGATGAACTCAGCGACTTGAGCCGGAGGCTGCAAAAGATGGAGCTCAAACTCACAGAGCTTGAGGAAAGGCCTGTAACAGGACCAACTGACTTTCGTGTTTTCTGGAAAAACGGCCTGCGTTTCGAAACACGCGATAAAGATTTCAAGCTAAAGCTTGGCGGCAGAATAATGAACGACTGGGCCTGGATGAGCGAAGACAGCGACGTCAGGAGTAGTAAGGGCGATTTATTAGATGGCACTGAATTCCGCCGAGTCCGTCTGTATATCGCCGGTTTAATATATGGCAATGTGGATTACAAACTGCAATTCGATTTCGCCGGCGGTAAAGCCAAGCTGAAGGATGCTTACATCGGCATTAAAGACCTTCCATTCGGATACCTCAAGATGGGCCATTTCAAGGAGCCGTTCGGCCTGGATGAGCTGACCAGCAGCAAGTACATCACCTTTATTGAGAGAGCGCTGCCGATGGCGTTTGCTCCGAGCAGAAACACCGGCCTTATGCTTTCGTCAACCGCCTTCGACAAACGGATGACCTGGGCGGCGGGTATCTTTCGGGATGCGGACAGCTACGGCAAAAAAACATCCGAAGGCGGCTACAACATAACCGGCCGTGTTACAGCCCTGCCGTGGTACGAGGATAAAGGCGCTAAACTTCTGCATATAGGCGCTGCCTACAGCAGGCGGAGTCCAAAAAACACTGTGCATTACAGACAAAGACCCGAAGCGCATTTAGCGCCGTATTTTGTCGATACCAACTCGTTATCAGCCGACCGGGCCGGGATTTTAGGATTGGAAAGCGCTTTGGTATACGGCCCGTTTTCCGTCCAGGGCGAATATATCTATACTGATGTTGACGGCAAAAGCGGCTCTTCCAGCCCTTCTTTCGACGGTTTTTATGTCCAGAGCAGTTACTTTTTGACCGGCGAACATCGCAAGTACAGCACTTCGAAGGGCTCTTTCAGCAGGGTTAAACCCAAAGAGAACTACAAGTATGGCGCCGGAGCAGGTGCCTGGGAAGTAGCGGCGAGATATTCACAGATTGATTTAAGCGACAGCGGCATCAACGGCGGTAAATTGAAAGATACCACGGTAGGCCTTAATTGGTATCTTAATCCCAATATGAGAATAATGTGGAACTACGTCCGCTCGAAGCTGGACGGTGTGGGTAACAGCAATTTAGCCCTGATGCGGTTCCAGATTGATTTTTGATGAAACTTTTACAGGATTCTAACAGGATTCTAACACAATACTAATAATTATCGGGTAATGTCAAGTACAGGAGAAAAGAAAATGAAAGGTATGAAGATGAAAAAGATGTTAATGGTAAGTCTGATAAGTTTGGTTTTTGCAACAGGTTTATACGCCGGGACAGTGACTATAAACGGAGCTGGCGCAACCTTTCCGTATCCGATTTACGCCCAGTGGGCATACAAGTACGAGAAGCTGACGGCTGTTAAACTTAACTATCAGTCAATCGGCTCCGGTGGTGGCGTCGCTCAGATTAAGGCAGGAACGGTTGATTTCGGCGCTTCAGATGCACCGCTCAAGGCCGATGAACTGGACAAACTTGGCCTGATACAGTTCCCGATGATAATCGGCGGCGTAGTGCCGGTGGTAAACATCAAGGGAATAAAGCCGGGCCAGCTTCGTCTCTCTCCGGCTGTTTTGGCGGATATATTTCTCGGCAAGATTACAAGCTGGAATGACCGGCGCATAACGAAACTTAACAAAAGCCTAAAGCTGCCTGAGCAGGCGGTCACGGTAGTTCACAGGGCTGACGGTTCCGGCACTACCTGGATATTTACTAATTATCTAAGCAAGGTCTCAAAACAATGGCAGAAAGATATAGGTACAGGCAAAGCGGTTGCATGGCCTGCCGGTATCGGCGGCAAAGGTAATGAAGGCGTTGCAAACTATGTGCGCAGAGTTAACGGAGCCATCGGATACGTTGAATACGCTTATGCCCTGCAAAATAACCTGGGATATGTTTTGCTTCAGAACCGCGCAGGCAAGTTTGTTGCTCCTACGGGAAGTACCTTTCAGGCCGCTGCGGCAAATGCCGACTGGAAAAATGCTCCGGGTTACTACATAGTTCTAACGGACCAGCCGGGCAGCGATAGCTGGCCTATAACGGGGGCATCCTTCATGCTCATATACAAAGCTCAAAAGGATGTTGACCAGGCGAAAGCTATGCTGAAATTCTTTGACTGGTGTTATCGATACGGCGGTCAGATGGCTAAAGATTTGCATTACGTGCCGGTACCTTCAAATGTAGTTGAGCTTGTGGAAGAAAACTGGAGGCAGCAATTATATGTCCCCTCTCAGGTTTGGCCATAATATGATTTCGGGTCTAACAGGTCTCTTCAGCATTAGACGCCAGCCCGGCCTGCCGCCGAATACTGCTTTATACCTGGAGGCGTGCAACTCGCTGTCAGGCCGGAAGGCATTCGGGCCGGTTGTTAAAGCCGACCTGTTCTTTCGCTGGTTAACGGTATTTTGTGCCGCAGTCGTAATTCTGCTCGTGGCCGGGATTATCTTGGAACTGGTTTCACAGTCCTGGCCTTCTATCAAACAGTTCGGCTTCGGCTTTCTTATCTCCCGCGACTGGAACCCGGTTACCGGCCAGTTCGGAGCAGCCAGCAGTATTTATGGAACGCTTATCACTACCGTAATCGCTATGCTTCTGGCTGGGCCTGCGGCGATTGTAATTGCACTTTTCCTGGTCGAACTGGCCCCGCCCAAAGTAAGCCGAATCGTAGGGACCGGCATCGAATTACTCGCTGCAATACCCAGTATAATTTATGGGATGTGGGGACTGTTTGTTTTTGCACCGTTTATGGCTGACTATGTCCAGCCCGCCCTGGCTAAAATTGCACCGAATTCGCCGCTTTTCCAGGGGCCTCCAATGGGTATCGGCATCCTCTCAGCGGGAATTATACTGGCGATTATGGTCCTGCCATTCATCTGCGCCGTAAGCCGTGAGGTACTTTTAATGGTACCTGCTGTGGTTAAGGAGGCAGCTTACGGGATGGGGGGCACTACCTGGGAAGTGACCCGGCAGGTCAGTCTGCGATATGGTGTGCACGGAATCCTGGGGGCGATGTTTTTGGGCCTGGGGCGGGCTGTCGGTGAGACTATGGCGGTTACTTTCGTCATAGGGAACAATCACAGTATATCAGCGTCGCTGTTTTCAGCGGGAAACAGTATCCCCTCGACTTTGGCTAATGAATTCACCGAGGCATCGGAGCCGCTATATTTGAGCGCATTGATAGAGCTGGGATTAGTGCTGATGGTGATGACATTCGTATTTCAGATAATCGCCCATTTATGGCTGAAAAGTGTCCGTAAAAAAACAGGGGGCGGATTATGAGGGTACGCTCCCTGGCTCGGCGCAGCTTTGTGAACCATCTGGTCATGGTGATTTCAGCCGCTGTATCTGCGATGTTTTTATTTATTTTGGGATGGGTTTTGTATGAGGTTGTCAGCCGCGGAGGAATGGCTTTGAGCTGGTCGTTTTTCACAAAGCTGCCCACCCCGCCGGGCATTCCGGGAGGCGGTCTGGCAAATGCAATAATAGGAACGTTAATGATAACCGTTTTGGCTGTCATTATCGGGGTGCCCATAGGTTTACTGGCTGGGATTTATCTGGCTGAATTCGGCGGCGAATCCCGCTTCGCAAATGTGTTAAGATTTACATGCAATGTGTTGATGGGAACACCATCTATTATCATTGGTATGTTTGTCTATGCGTTATTGGTTGTGCCGGTGCAGCGGTTCTCCGGTTACGCCGGCGCGGCGGCTTTAGCCATACTTATGCTGCCGGTGGTTACCAGAACCACCGAAGATATTCTGAAGCTGGTACCTAATACGCTGCGGGAATCGGCGCTGGCCCTGGCGGCGCCTATGTGGAAAGTTACCCTGGAAATTGTTTTTCGCGCAGGAAAAAGCGGTTTGATGACAGGTGTTATGCTGGCAGTGGCCAGAATAAGCGGTGAGACTGCACCCTTGTTATTTACCGCGCTGAACAGCCCGTACTGGCCAGGGTGGCTCGAACAGCCAACCGCAAATCTGACTGTTACCATTTTTAATTACGCAATGTCCCCTTATGTCGACTGGCAGCAAAAGGCATGGGGGGCGTCGCTACTGATTACAGTCAGCGTATTGTTACTTACCGTAATTACCCGCTTCTCATTGAAAGATAACAGGAAATGATTGTTATGAATAAAAACAGGGACTCTGTATTGGAAACTAAAAAGCAATGTCCACGTAAGCACGAAAGCCGCTCAGCCGATTCAGAACTTCCGGTAAAGGTTTTTGTACGCAATCTAAACTTTTATTACGGCCGGGACCAGGCGCTGTTTGATAATAACATTGACATTTATGAGCGGCAGGTTACGGCAATTATAGGTCCGTCCGGCTGTGGCAAATCGACACATATAAGAACTTATAATCGCATTTATGCGTTGTACCGCGACCAGAGAACGGAAGGTCAAATCCTGCTCGACGGACAAAACATACTCGAGGAGAAGATTAACCTGATTCGGCTGCGCCGCAAAGTGGGGATGATATTCCAGAAGCCGAGTCCTTTTCCGATGACCGTCTTTGATAATGTAGCATACGGACTGAAGCTTCATAATAAAATGTCCCGCAGTGAGCTTGAAGGCCGGGTCGAAGATGCCTTAAAACGAGCTGCCTTATGGGATGAAGTGAAAAATCAACTTCACCAGCCGGGAACACAACTCTCAGGCGGCCAGCAGCAACGGCTCTGCATCGCCAGGGCCATTGCAATCGAACCGGTACTCCTGCTTATGGATGAACCTTGTTCGGCTATCGACCCGATTGCAACCGCCAAGATTGAAGAGCTTATTGAAAGTTTGAAAACGAGGTTTACCATTGTTCTTGTCACCCACAATATGCAGCAGGCCGCCAGGGTATCGGATTACACCGCCTTTTTCTACCAGGGCCATATCGTTGAGTTCGGAAAAACATCACAAATATTTGAAAACCCCCTCAAAAAACAAACAGAAGATTATATAACAGGAAGGTTTGGTTGATATAATGGCTAAGCATTTGCAAAGGGAAATCGAAAATCTCAAAAAGAAACTGCTGGCTTTAAGCGCCAGAGTTGAAACGGTTGTACAGAAGGCCACACTATCCATAGAAGAAAGGGACACTACCCTGGCTCAAAAAGTAATAGAGAACGATATCGAGATAGACCGTATGGAAGTTGAGGTGGAAGAAGACTGCCTGAAAACGCTTGCTTTGTATCAGCCGGTGGCTACCGATTTAAGATTTATTGTGGCAGTACTGAAAATCAACAATGACCTTGAGCGCATCGGGGACCTGGCGGTAAATATTGCAGAGCGTTCGATTTTTCTTGCTCACCAGCCAAGAGTTGATATTACACTTGATTTTATCGATATGGCTCAAAAAGCCCGGTGTATGTTAAAAAAGAGTCTGGATGCCCTGGTTAACATCAGTGTGGATATTGCAGGTGAAGTTTGCGCCAGTGACGATATAATCGACGGAATAAATCGCCAGATGTACTTAAAAGTACAGAAAGCAATTAGCAACAATCCCAAGCAGATGGAATCGCTGATACATCTACTCTCAGTCTCCCGTCATCTGGAGCGAATAGCAGACCACGCTACCAATATAGCTGAGGACGTTATTTATATGATAAAGGGCCAGATTGTTAGGCATAGAACTGAGGATTACAAATAATAAGGTCAAAAAATCTTCAAGCTGTTGGCCTGCCCCCTCTTTGTGTACCAGTTGTTATGAGAGTATTCCGCAACTATTCTCCTTGTCTTGAGGAAGGCGGAGCGTTCAAGATACCTGGTTCCGGACACACCTTGGCCAAAAGACATCTCTGGTAAAAGATCGACTTGCTGCGCTCGCTCATAGTAGGATGTTTTATATTGTCTTTCGTGATATCCGCTATCTGTAGAGCGGGCAAGCTGTTTTTAAGATGCCATAGATAATCTAAATCTTGATTTTTGCAGGTTTTTTCACATAATATGAACCATCTGCAGGCGTGAAACGTAAAAAGATTTAATTGTTTTAATAGCCTATATCTTTTGATTGGGCTAAAAAAGGAAGAATTTACTTTGTAATAGATAAGATTTGAAGGAGAAATTCTTTATGGCTACAGACGTGAAACAAATCGGAAATTTAGTTCAGGAAAAAAGCGAGTTTGTGCGGGCGTTGTTCGGAGAGATGGACAAGGTAATTGTGGGGCAGCGATATATGCTTGAACGTATGCTTATCGGGCTTCTGGCTAACGGACATATATTGCTGGAAGGGGTGCCGGGCCTGGCAAAGACGATGGCTGTGACAATTATGTCACGAGCGATTAATGCCGATTTTCGGCGGATACAGTTTACGCCTGACTTACTGCCGGCCGATTTGATTGGTACGCAGATATATCGCCAATCGGACGGGCAGTTTCAAACCCGCAAAGGACCGATTTTTGCCAATATCATATTAGCCGATGAAATAAACAGGGCACCGGCCAAGGTCCAAAGCGCTCTGTTGGAAGCTATGCAGGAAAGACAGGTGACTATTGGCGAAGAAACCTTTGATGTTCCAA
>CAJVYK010000032.1 GCA_913009865.1 uncultured bacterium | reverse complement strand
GGCTCTTCCGATTTCAATCTTCCTGCGAATAGTATCGAGTTCAGCTGGCAGCGAATCGTTCTCAATCCTCAGTTTCGGGGCCGCCTCGTCCATCAAGTCTATCGCCTTATCCGGCAGCCACCGGTCGGAGATGTATCGATTGGACAAAGTGGCAGCCGCGACGAGCGCCGAATCAGTAATGCGAACGCCGTGATGTGTATCGTATCGGTTTTTTAGTCCTCGCAGGATAGCTATGGTTTCTTCGACGCTCGGCGGGTCGATTAGAATTGGCTGGAATCGTCTTTCAAGTGCAGCGTCTTTTTCCACATATTTTCGATATTCGTCAATCGTGGTTGCCCCGATACATTTCAGTTCACCTCTCGCAAGCGATGGTTTCAGCAGATTTCCCGCATCGACGGAACCTTCCGCTTTTCCGGCTCCCACAACGGTATGCAGTTCATCGATGAAAAGTATTATTTGTCCCTCAGCGGCGATGACTTCTTTGAGCACCGCCTTTAGCCGGTCCTCGAATTCACCCCTGAATTTGGTCCCCGCTATCAACGCCCCCATATCCAGAGCGATAATCCTTTTATTTTTCAAACCCGCAGGGACATCACCTGCAACTATCCGCTGTGCAAGTCCTTCAGCAATTGCGGTTTTTCCCACGCCCGGCTCACCGATTAACACCGGATTATTTTTTGTTCTTCGATTGAGCACCTGCATACATCTCCGAATCTCTTCATCTCTGCCGATAACAGGGTCGAGTTTTCCTTTGCGTGCCATTTCTAAAAGGTCGATTCCGTAGCGTTCCAGCGCCCTGTATTTATCTTCCGGACTTTGGTCTGTTATCTTTTCACTGCCGCGAATTTCTTTCAAGGCCTCTTCAATCTCTTTTGTAGTAATCGAGTTAAGCTGCAAAATTTCTTTCGCATCGCTTTGCACCGCAGCGAGCGCAATGAACAGATGCTCTACCCCCAGGTATTCGTCTCCTGCCGCATCAGCCCTGTTTTGTGCATCCAGCACTATTTTGTTAAAAGTCGGCTCCGGCATAAGCATGCTGCCGCTGTCGCCTTGCGGCAGTCGTCCGAGTTCACTTTCTATCACGTTTTTAATCTGCGGAACATTGGCTCCGATTTTTTTCAATATCATAACCACAACACCATTGTCGTCATCGCAGACAGCGCTCAACAAATGTAATGGTGACAGAACGGTATGTGATTTAGCCATTGCAATTTGCTGAGCGGTTGCCAACGCCTCTTGAGCTTTCAGCGTAAATTTATCGAACTTCATAGCCGGCTCCCTTCGAATCCTATTTATCAGATACGCATTAATAAATAGCAAACAGCGTGCCCAGGCAAGTTAAAACTCTAATTATATTGATAACAAGCAGTTACGATTTCCCTGAACCTTTGATTATGTGCCAATTTGGCAGATATTGTTTAGCCGTCGCCGGCCCGCCTGCCCTGAGCTTGCCGAAGTGGCGACGCAAACGTGGATAGCCGGCCAAAAAGGAAAACGGCGGGCCTCAATGAGGCCCGCCGTTTAGCTACTCAGTCATCAACTATTACTACGGTTTATACTGGCCGAATCCCGGACCGGCCGGGCTGCCGTATTGCTTGCCATGTATGCCGGCTAAGGGGTCGTTTTCAACATCCTGTATAATCGCGAAAGCTCCCCAGATGGATGGGCCGATTTCAACACCGTTGGCGTTATACCAGATACCTCCATCAACTGTCGCATCTGCCGGAGCAGCCACTATCTTGATGAAGTATGTCCAGTGGACTTCTTTTTCTTTCCCTTTGTCATTAATAACAACGTCTGAGCCGGACATATGGTTCGTCAGCCACGCACCGGAACCGATGTAAGAGGGGAAACCGTAGTGCCGATCCAGTAAGCCATCGCCGTCTTGATCCTTGTTGCTCAGCCACGCCTCGTTCCATTTCATCTGCAGTGTGACATCACGATACGGCCACATCTAGAGACCGTTGGCATCTGGATTTTCTGCAAGATAGGCGTCATCATCATCTTCATAAGGTGGATACCCATATCTATTGGCGTAGGCATTGAAATATGAGCTATTGAACATATGGGCCTGGTAGTTGTAGCCGAATATATCGTACCCTACCTTTAGCGGTTCACCCTCCAGGTAACTGCCTGCAGAATACGTGAGTATTCCGTCTTTGATGGTGGTAGCGTTTGCTGTACCGGCAATTGCCAGACAGCATACAACTGTCAGTAAAATTTTTGTAAGCTTCATTTTCATCATCCTCCGTTTTTGTTTAACTATTCCAGACTTTGTTTTCGCTGCGGACCGCCCACAGCTAACGACACATCAGTTTTCTCAATCCTTTGGCGTAAATTCAGTCCCGTGGCCGAACGCAAGTAAAAAGGGCTGCGAACGACGAAGGAGAGCCGCTCCGCAACCCTTTTTTAACACGACATGTCACCAATAAAATTAACCTTATGGCCGGCGTTTCCTGCGAAGCAGCAAACCACCAAGACCAAGCAACATAATCGTTGCCGGCTCGGGAATAACTGTAATGGTCTGAGTATCCTCAGGCGTTCCCGGAGCATCGCAGTCGCCACCATTCTTCGTGTAATCAAACATATCGATAGAATAGTTACCTGCAGTCAGGCCTACGAATTCCACAGTGGACCAATCGCCAACCTTAACTCTATTAGCCGGCTTGCCACCCCCCGGCCCGGCATAGTAATCATGACCATCGCCAGGGTCGGTCCCTGCAGTAACGGCACCATTGATACCAGCGTCAGTGAGTACCATAGGATTTTGCAATTGGGCATCCGAAGGATAAACACTTACAGGCTCAAGGTAAACGCCCCAATCACTCTCAATGGCCGCGTCCGAACTAATCGTGATAACGACAATATCGCCGATATTCACTGTAGTAATATCCAGGGTCATCGTAAGTGTTGCCTGGGCTACCGGCGGTCCTACTGCCATACATAAAAACAACGTAAGAATTAACAACTTCAGATTCTTCAATTTACACATCCTCTTCAATAATTAACCCTGCTCTCCTTTTTCTGCTGCGAACCAACCGCAGCTACCAACTCATCACTGCAAATCCGTTTGCTTTATATAAGACAGTCCATTTTGCTTGGGACGGTTGTATTCTATAGAAATCTCTTTAATGTTTCTCTTTAAGTCCGATATTACAAGTATGACAACAATTCGAACCTTTTCAAGTCGTCAATTATGATATCATCACCAATAACGATACCTGTTTATTGCCTCACAGTTTTCACGGAACAGATAATACTGCATTCCATAAATTATCCAAATCACAGCGACTTGACGCTGTGTTCGTTTTCTGCCCGGCCTGGCAACCCTTGACTACCGGCTGGTTTTCACACACACCGGCTCGCGAGGAGAAAAAGGGAAGCGGTAGCGGCTAACCGTACCACGTCTGTTCTATGCCAAGCCTGGCAATTTCCTCGACCGCCGCTCCGTCTCTTTTAGCTCTGCCTCAATAGCAGGAGTAAGGAGGAATCCCTGCATCGGCTTCGCTGATAATTACAACAGAGCCGGCGATTTAAGCCTCTAATAAGAAGATTGTCTGCAAGCCGAATCTGCCCTACGTCATTGCGAGCGAGGCGCAGCCGAGCGTGGCAATCTCTGGTTTTCGATAACGACAAATCTTATTTTGTCAGATGTTCCAACTCTTGTTCGCATTGTTTCCTGCCAAGTCCGATATTACAAGTATGACAACAATTCAAATCTTTTCAAGTCGTCAATTATGATGTCATCACCAATGACGACACCTATTTTTAGTATCTGTTGCGGAAAGCCACCTTCGCAATGTCACCCCTGCGAAAGCAGGGGTTTACGGCCTAAAAACTGGATTTTTGCTCCTTCGACCTTACTCAGTCCTATGGACTCCCAGGTAGGACAGGTTTCGCTGGAATGACAAAATGCCGTTTCCGCAACAGGAACTATTTATTGCCTCACAGCCATTCTACGGGACAGGCAATATTTTCTTTATTTCCTCTTCCTTTTATGCCCGCTCTCTTTATGCCCGCTCTCTTTATGCCCACTCTGTTTATGCCCACTTTGTTTATGCCCACTCTGTTTCTCTCGGACTCCGGCATCGATTATGGCAACAATACAAATCTTTTTCAAGTCGTCAATCATGACGTCGTTGTTGACGTGGACAGCTATTTACCGCTCTACAGCCCTCTCGGAAGTGGCGGAACACGCAAAGAACAAGCTCGTTTCGGTCCTGCACTTCTAATCTTAAAAAAAGCCGGGTTAAATGTGTGCGGAGCGTTGGCACAGCTATGTGCAGTTTCATCGCGATTTGTTTATCGCTTTGGCCGGAAAAAAGGTGTTTGGTTACCTCCGCCTGTCTGGGAGACAAAGAAAGCTTATTAACAAGTTCTGTCCATTCATTTTTTGAAAATATTTCAGTCTCTGAGATTAAGGCCATTTGTCTCCCGCCGCAAAAAAGGGGGCTGCCCGCCCCCAAGGTGTTTTACCACCTTATCAGCCGGGCCAGGCCGATGGGCCGGGCAGCCGCCTTGCCGAGGTTTTTCCCAGATAAAGACACGTAAATAGCAACCTGGGGTTACCGGAAATCCATAACGTCACTGATATTCGCCCAAACTATGCACAGCCCTGAACAATCTTTATTATATGTACCTAAAATTACCCACATTCCACAAGTCATCAATTATGATGTCATCAGCTTTAACGACATCGTTTTCGTGGCCAAGTGCACATAAAAAATTCGGGCCCTTATCAAATCCTGATTTATTTCGGCTGCAAAATTCAAAATGCTCTGTTGAAAACGCGTAAAAATTGTCATTCCTTTGCTTCTCCCAGTGACAGGTCTGAACGAAACACAGCCCTTCGTTTCGCTCAAGGACAAGCTGCGTAATACAATCCTTCAACACCTTATTTTTTTATGCGTGTTTTTCAAAATCACTTTTTACAACTCTTTTTTTCAAGGTGTTATGTTCGTTCTCAGCCGCTGTGAACTTTTGCTTTTTTTTGTCTTCTCTCTGCGTTCTCAGCGGCTAATTCTTTGTTTTGGTCATTTCTATTTCGGCAATTTGTATTTGTTTAGTCTGCCCCAGCATGTCGTAGGCAGGGGGATTTAGTTCTAAGGACTCCCAAGGAGAGCTTAGTATTTAGGGTTTATTATATCGTATATTATCGGTATCCATCTACGGCTAAATTATATCCGTTTTTACTTTTTATGGTCAGTGTCAATTCATCCTTCGTAGCAGTAGTACCGCTTTTAATTTGAACGATCACAAAACAAATCTGTGTTAATTTATGCCACCTGTGCCTTAGGTATAGGTATCTGTGTTATCTGTGGCCTATAATTTTTTCCTCTCTGTGTTCTCTGTGGCTTTTAATAGCGTTTAGCAGATAGCGTATAGCGTTTAGGAAAAACTCTTTTCGTGTCTTTTGTGCCTTTTTGTGGCTAAGCTAACTCAACACTAAAAACTCAAAACTATTTGTTTTTCCTTTGCTTTCTGCCTCCTGTGTCCTGACTTCTGACTCCTGACTTCTGACTTCTATTTCTTCAAACTCTCTGTGCCTGCACCTGTCGGCAACGCAGGCACAGGTGTCTAAAAAATTCGTGCCGATCCGTACTGATTCGTGGCTTAATTTCTTATTTTGCATCAGTACTGTCCCATTAGAAGTCGAGTATTAACAGTAACTTACAAAATCCGACAATTTGGTCTTGCTGACTTTCCTTGATTATGTTTCAAAAACACGGTTTTCGAGTTATCAAACAAACAGTTTTAAGAGTTAATTGTAACCGAATAATCGGCGTTTTTAGCTAAACATAAGCATTTTTGTGCATCGCAATTTCAAATCGACACCTTTGAAAATTCGTTGTAACACCTTGTTCTTTATGAAGTTATAGACTTTTTCAAGTTGGTTAATAGGACAGTAGTGATTTTGCATTTTGATTTGCAATCCTTCGTCGGTGCTCATGGCGTCGTTTTGCTCTTTGCTTTTTAATTTATATTTTTCCATATCCACAATAGGAGATACGAAAAGTCTCTACGTCCCTTTGTATTCTCCTTCGGCTGCCAGCCGTGTCGAGGCCGCGTCTCGACAGACGACGCATCGCGGCGAGAGCATCGGCGAGACATGCTTCACGAACCACGACTACGAGTCACGAGTCACGAAAAGAGTTTTTCCTAAACGCTATACGCTATCTGCTAAACGCTATTAAAAGCCACGAGCTACGAGCCACGAGTCACGAAAAGAGTTTTTCCTAAACGCTATACGCTATCTGCTAAACGCTATTAAAAGCCACAGAGAACACAGAGGAAAATCAAAAACTAAAATGCAAAAAGCAAAATGACAAATCAAAATTCAAAAATTGCAAAACCACGAAAAGGGATAAAGAAAGATTAGAATTAGCCACGAATTTACACTCCACAGGATGCCTTACGGCAGAATCGACACTAATTTTTAGACACAGGTTTCACGGAGAAATAGTAAATAGTCAATCGAACTGCCGCCGGCGGGGGTAAATTGGTGAGGGGGCATTCTGTGCTTGACACGAAATCCGCCCTTCTATACGCTATTAATAATCTGCAAAGAAAAAATTAAGTCATTTGTTTAGCACATCAAAGATTGCAAGGATGCGGATGAAACTGTAAGTATTACTGATTAGTATAAGGCATGATAATCAGTTAAATATCGTGTCAAATGAAATAGGCGTTTTACTCCCGGATGCTAAATGGCAAAAGATTTCCACAATAAACCCTTTGATGATGAAACCGTTTTAAAGCTCGAAATATTTCGAGGTTACATAAGAGAATGGTTACCGGTATTTCTATCAAGAAGGAGTTTTAGCACTATAAATATTTTCGATTTCTTTGCAGGCCCAGGAAGAGATATAGACGACAAAAGTGGCTCCCCTCTTATTGTAATTGATGAAGTGAAGGATTACTTGAGCGACCCTTCGCGGCCACATGCGCAGGACGTAAAAATCAATCTCTATTTTAATGATGATGTGAAAGCCAAGTACCATAATTTAAAAAAGGCATTAGAAGAACATGTAGATCCTGCATACGTTAACGTCGAAGTGGATAACAAGGATTTTACAGATGCTTTTCAAGAGAAGTTTAAAGTAATGGCTGCTTCTAATACGGCAAACTTAGTAATTCTCGACCAATCTGGTGTGAAACATATAACTAAAGATGTGTTCAAGAGACTGAGCAGCTGCCGGGCTACGGATATTCTCTTCTTTATCTCCTCTGCAATCATAAAAAGATTTGCAGGCGATGATTGCATAGGGCAGTACTTCCCCGGCATTTCCAAAAAGCAAATAGACAGTCTCGATAAAGGGCATATTCATAGGTTTATATGCAATGAGTATTACCGGAAGTTGGTACCTTCTAATAAAAGCTATTATCTTGCTCCGTTTTCAATCAAGAAGGGTTCAAATATCTATGGGCTTATATTCGGTTCAGCCAATTTACAAGGCTTGGAAAAATTCCTGAAAGTCTGCTGGAATAAAGACAGTATCTCTGGAGATGCTAATTATGATATAGATGATGATATTATTCGAAACGGTAAGACGTTGTTTCCAGAGTATAATATTTCTCAGAAAAAGGATGATTTCAGAGAGAAACTTTTTGCTTTTTTGTATAATCAGCATAGAAGCAATAATGATTTATATAAGTTTACCCTGGAATACGGTTGTCTGCCCAAACATACAAAGGAGATATTACGAACATTACAGAAAGAGCAAAGATTGCAAACCTGTCCATCCGATATAAAAAAAGGAACTTTTTATCTTAGTTGGAAGTATTACAAGAAACAAGAAATCAAGGCAAAATTTCGGATAATAGAATGAAAAAAAGCAGAATAGAATGGACAGAATCGACGTGGAATCCGGTGACGGGTTGTACAAAAATAAGCTCCGGTTGCTTTAATTGTTACGCTGAACGTATGGCTTTGCGATTAAAAGCGATGGGGCAGAAAAATTATCGTAATGGCTTTAAGGTTACATGTCACCAGCACACACTTGATATGCCTTTGCGATGGAAAAAGCCGCAGATGGTTTTTGTCAATTCAATGAGCGATCTTTTTCACAAAGATGTACCGGATGTTTTTATCCTGGATATTTTTTCCACGATGCGACAAGCAAAACAACATCAATATCAAATCCTGACCAAAAGAGCCGAAAGATTAGCAGAATTGTCGCCTGAATTACCCTGGCGGGAAAATATATGGATGGGTGTTACCGTTGAATCTGCGGATTATAAATACCGTATCGATTACCTGAGATACACAGGGGCAAATATTAAATTCTTATCGCTTGAGCCGTTGTTAGGTGATTTAGGAGAACTTAACCTTGATGAGATTGACTGGGTAATTGTTGGTGGTGAATCCGGCCCCGGAGCAAGACCGATGGAAATCGGCTGGATTGATAATATAAGGGAGCAATGCCTTGCTCAAAATGTACCATTTTTCTTTAAGCAATGGGGCGGTATAAACAAGAAGAAAGCCGGCAGACTATTGGACGGCAAAACTTGGGATGAAATGCCAATTGGTTTTCGAGATAATACGTATGCTTGAAACCCTTCGACAGAGCGAACCACGCCCAGAGGGCGGGGCTAAACAACCCACGCAATAGGTTGCGGGGAACGCATTAACCCCCGAATTTATTCGGGGGTTAATATAACGACAAAACCCCCAGGATAAACCTGGGGGCTAAATATAACGGATAAAACTATTTTATGTTCTTGTTGTCGTCCTCGGTCTTCTCGGCCATCGAGTAGTTGTTGTCCTGGCGGGTGTGATTTACCTGCCACTTCTGCTCGTACAGCCGGACAACGTCGGCGGCGTCCAGGCCGAGACACTGGGCAAGAGAGATCCAGAAGAACAGCATATCCGTCACTTCGACCCTGGCGTTTTGCAAATCGTGCAGTAAAAATCTTTTCCCCTCTTTCGCCTCCCTGCACCAGTGCTTCCAGAAAGTGCAGTCCCGCAACTCCTCCAGCTCATTGCTCATCGCCGCCAGATAGTTGTTCAGCCAGATACCGGCTGTCTGTGGGTCGAAGTCGGCTCGCAGGGCATCAGGGTCGAAGCCGGTTCTCTTATTCAGTTCAGCCTGCTTCTCAAATAACTCTTTAAGCATTTCAAGTTCCTATACGCTATACGCTATACGCTATTTTTATTCGGTATGATAAAGTGCTCCGGCACGGTAAATTGCGAGCATAAGAGCAAGACCTCTTTACCAATTTCCTCAATGGCCGATTCGTTATCGATGTTCTCGGCCACTTTATTTATAAAGGCGGCGATCTGCTCAGCTTGAGCCTCTTTCATTCCGCGAGTGGTAATCGCCGGCGTGCCCAGACGCAATCCGCTGGGGTTAGACGGCGGATTAGGGTCGTCAGGTATGGTGTTGCGATTGGCAACGAGCCGTGCCCTGTCCATGGCTTCCGCCATTTTTCTGCCGGATATGTGCTTGTTTTGCAAATCGATTAAGATTAAATGATTGTCCGTTCCGCCGGAAACGAGATTGAAGCCGTATTCGAGCAGCTTTTCAGCTAAGGCCTTTGCGTTTTTGACCACCTGTTTTGCATAGGCGACGAACTCCGGCGTATCGGCTTCGGCCAATGCTACGGCGATGGCGGTCAGTGTTTGCATATGGGGGCCGCCCTGCAGGCCGGGGAAAACCGCCTTGTCAACCTTTTTAGCGTGCTCTGCCTTGCAAAGCAGCATCCCGCCGCGAGGGCCACGCAGTGTCTTGTGTGTTGTGGTAGATACTATGTCAGAATAGGGAACTGGACTTTTGTGGATGCCGGCTACGACAAGGCCGGCAATGTGAGCTATATCGCTGACGTGGTATGCACCTACGTCACGGGCTATCCGGCCGAAAATTTCAAAGTCAATCTCCCTCGGATATGCTGTGGCCCCGGAAATGATGATTTTCGGCTTGTGCTTTTTTGCCAGCTCTTCAATCCGGTTATAGTCAAATCTGCCGGTGGCCGGGTCGACCGTGTATTGGACGGAATTAAATATTTTGCTTGTTACGCTGACTTTCCAGCCGTGCGTGAGATGGCCGCCGTGGGTGAGAGAGAGGCCCATAATCGTATCGCCCGGCTTGATTAGGGCGAAATATGCGGCCAGATTGGCCACGGAACCCGAATACGGCTGGACGTTGGCGTGGTCGGCTTTGAATAACTTCTTTGCCCGCTGTTGAGCCGTTTTCTCGATAAGATCGGTCACCTGCTGGCCCTGGTAGTATCGCCTGCAGGGATAACCCTCGGCGTATTTGTTGGTAAGACAGCTTCCGCTGGCTAACATCACAGCCTTGGATACGTAGTTTTCCGAGGGAATAAGGCGAATTGAGCCGCTCTGGCGAGCCGCTTCCTGCCGTATAAGCTCGTAAATCTGCGGGTCATACTGCTCAAGAGCGGTTATCATATTTTCTCCAAATTGAGTATTGATTAGTGGCTATTGATTATTTATAATTGATTTTAGCGTTTTGTTTCTATTTATCAATATTTATCAATAATCAATTGTAAATGCCAGAAAAAGATACCGGAGATTATGCCAAGGCCAGGATTTTTTTTGAAAGAGCCCGGAAGGTAGCGGAAACAAATAATTTCGATTACGCTATCGATATGTACCTCGAAGGGCTGCGCTGCGCCCCGGATGCACTGCAGGACGGCCATCTAAAGCTGCGCGAACTGGCTCTGCTGCGACAGGGAAAAGACGGTAAAAAACCCACAATGGTGGAAAGAGTAAAGCGACTGCGAGGTAAAACGCCCCTGGAGCAGATGCTTAACGCCGAGTACCTCTTGGCAAAGGACCCCGACCATCTGCCTTATGCCGAGACAATGCTGAAGGCGTCGTCGGCGGGAGGTTATGAAAAAACGGCTAAGTGGATTGCAGATTTACTGTTCCAGGCAAATAATGCCGCTAAGAAACCATCTTTACAAGTATATCTTCTGCTAAAAGATTCCTACGCAGCTATCGGGCAGTTCGACAGAGCGCTTGCCGCCTGCCAATGTGCCGCCAGACTTAAACCAGATGACGGGGCATTAGCAGACGAGTTTCAAAACCTCTCGGCTGAACTGGCTGTCGCCAGAGGTAAGTATGACCAGGAGGGCGATTTCAGGCACTCTATCAAGGACCGCGAAAAACAGGAAAAACTTCAAGCCCAGGAAAGCGTTGTCAAAACCGAGAGCTACCGGCTCTCGGCAGTTGAAGAAGCCAGAAAAGCACTGGCACAAGACCCAAATCTGTCCAGGAATATATTCAAACTGGCTGAGACGTTATCAGATTTGCAGGACGAAAGAGGCGAAAATGAGGCGATAGAACTGCTGGAAAACGCCTACAAAACCAAAGACGACTTCAGCTTTAAACAACGGGCGGGGACGATAAGAATAAAACAGCTCAGACGTAAAGTAAGAGAGGCCAAAACCGCTCTCGAGGCCAAGCCGGATGAGCCGCAAGCTAAGGCCCGACTTTCAGAGCTGTCCGACCAGCTAAACAGCACCGAATTGGAACATTACCGGCTCTGCGTGGAAAACTATCCGACCGACCTGAAGGCCAAGTACGAATATGGTATTTGCTTACTCAGGAATAAACAGTATGATGATGCGATACCTCTGTTCCAGGATGCACAAAAGGACCCGCGACATAAGATTTTAGCGATGAACAAAATAGGCCTGTGCTTTTTTGAAAAGGGCTGGTTTGCAGACGCAATCGATGTCTTTACCCAGGCGATAGACTCATACGAGATAAAAGATGATGCTACGGCCAAAGAATTGCGGTATAATCTGGCAAGCTCTTATGAACAGCAGGGCGATGCCGAAAAGGCGCTGGAAATTTATCGTAAAATCGCTCAGCTTGATTTTGCATATAAAGATGTCCGCCAGCGAGTGGATAAATTGAGAAACGAGGGAAAGTAAAAAGGCAAAACGGGGAAAATTAGCCGTAGACGTCGTCCTCCTTGGGAGTTCCTGTGACTGAGGACGTTCGGCTGAGTTCAGTTGAAGCCCGCAGTCGAAGGAGAATGCCGATAGCGCAGAGGAATAGCAGAAATTAAAGATGGTAGATATTAAAACAAAAGAAAGTCCTTTTTCGCCGGGTAAGCCGGTCCAGCCCGAATATTTCGTCGCCCGAATAAAGGAGATACAGAGGTTAGAGAGAGCTATTAAGCAGACGGTTGCAGGTAGAAACGAAAATGTCTTTATTACGGGCCAGCGCGGAATCGGGAAAAGTTCGTTGGCGGGATTCATCCGATCCCTCGCAGAAAAGGAACACAGCTTGATGGGAAGCCACTGCTTCCTGGGCGGGGTCAGAAGCATAGAGGATATGATGGGGGTTATTTTCCAGAGACTTTTGCAGGACTGCACGGATAAAACCATCTTTGATAAATTAAAAGAAGTTTTCGGTAGTTACATAAAAGAACTGACGCTCTTTGGCATGGGCGTTGAATTTACAAAGGATAGGAGTGAGTTGCGAACGCTGGTAGACAATTTCCTGCCGGTGATGCGAAAGATATATGAACAAATCCTATCCAGCGGCAAAAAAGCATTAATCCTTATATTGGATGACCTCAATGGTATCACCGATGTGCCGCAGTTCTCACAGTTCCTGAAAAGTTTTGTTGACGAGCTGGCAACTTCAGGTAAGCCATTGCCAATCTTTCTGGTACTTGTCGGATTACCAGAAAGAAGGGATGATTTGATAAAACATCAGCCATCAGTTGCGAGGATATTCGATGTTGTAGATTTGCCGACAATGAGCAAAAGTGAATCTGAAGATTTTTTTATCAATATGTTCGACAGACAAAATGTTAGAATTACCAGCGAGGCACTTTCTCTGATGGTGGGCCCATCCGGCGGGTTCCCTATGCTTATGCACGAAGTTGGCGACGCTGTTTTTTGGCAGGATAAAGATAATCGTATTGATGGTCAAGATGCTCTGACGGGCATAATGGAAGCTGCCCAGGTTGTGGGCAGGAAATACATAGCCCCAAAAGTCTCTTCGTTGCTAAAGAGTAAAACATACGCATCAATTCTCCAGATAATACACAAGAAAGCACCACTGGGAGGCATGTTTAGCCGACAGCAGATTCTGGAAGCGCTCCCCAGCGGTGAACAAAAGAACTTGGATAACTTTTTGAAAAGAAGTAGAGAACTGGGTATCATCGAGGCTATGGAAGCCCGCGGTGAATATAAATTCGTTAATCCGCTTCATCAATTGTATATATGGTATGAGGCCAAAAACAAACAGTAGAAGAGTTTTAGGAGGCTATAGTGGCACATTCGTTGTCAGCTAAAAAAAGAGTGAAACAAAACGCTAAAAGAAAAACTACTAATCGCGCACGTAAAAGCCAGGTAAAGACAGGAATCAAGCACTTCGAGTCGGTTCTGGCCGGCGGTGACGTAGAAGCGGCGGCCGAACAATACCGGAACGTTGCGAGAAAACTGGACAAAACCGCTGCGACAAGCACAATGCACAAAAAAACCGCGGCACGAAAGAAATCACGTCTCGCCAAGCAGCTTAATCGCCTCAAGGCAAAAAAAGGGTAATTCCTAATAAACTATCAATCAGAAAGGGAGGTTCTGGACTATGGTAGATGATACAGGTACCACGGAAGCGTCAGAAAATTCCGGCAGCGATAATCAAGCTGAGCAGGCCGTCAACGCTGAACAGAGCGAAATCGGTAAAGATGCCCGTATGTGGGCGATGTTCTGCCATCTGGCGGGGCTGGGCGGGTATGTAATGCCTGTTGTCGGTAATATCGTCGGGCCGTTGATTGTCTGGCAGATAAAAAAAGACGAACACCCCTTCGTTGACCAGCAGGGAAAAGAGGCGGTGAACTTCCAGATTTCCATGACAGTCTATGCACTCGTATCGGCGATATTAATTGTCGCCTGTGTCGGTGTATTTTTGCTGGCGGCGGTGGGTGCTTTAGATTTAGTTTTGCTGCTGATTGCGGCGGTTAAAGCTAACAACGGCCA
>CAJVYK010000031.1 GCA_913009865.1 uncultured bacterium | reverse complement strand
TAGATTCAACGAAGTTTCGCTCTGTCGTTGTGCCGGGACAAAGATTATATCTGCTCGGCCATCTTACAAAATTCAAGAGAAGAAAATACACCTGCAGCGTCCAGGGGGTTGTTGACGGTACTATGGTATTTGAAACGGCCGTATCCGGTTTGAATGTTTAGTTAATTGCAATCGGTATCCGGCCTGACAGCCAAATGTGACCGGATACAAGAGGGCAATCTTATAAATCGACGTGATTTTCTAAGAACTGTGGGACTGGGGGCGGCGACTTTCGCTATCTCTGGATGCACGGGCGATATAAAGCTGTTTACGGCTGACAGGTCAGGGAACAAACCCAATATCCTCTGGCTTATGGCCGAGGACATCGGCCCGGAGCTGAGCTGCTACGGCACAGAGCTGGTGCAGACTCCGAACCTGGACAAGCTGGCCGGCCAGGGCATTCGTTATACCAGCGCCTTTGTGACCAGCCCGGTCTGCTCTCCCAGCCGCTCTGCTATGATTACGGGTATGTATCAGACCACAATCGGCGCCCACAATCACCGCAGTCATCGGGACGATGGTTACACGCTGCCCGAACCGGTCCGGCTGATTACCGATTACCTGCGCCAGGCCGGCTACTTCACGGCAAACGTAGACGAAAGTGGCAAAACGGGCAAAACTGACTTCAACTTCACAACTGAAAACAAACCTTTCGACGGCAAATACTGGAAGCAGCGCAGGCCCGGCCAGCCGTTCTTTGCCCAGGTGACTTTTATGGTAACTCACAGGCCTTTCACGAGAGATAAAAATAATCCTATCGACCCCGACAATATCAAGCTGCCTCCGTATTACCCCGACCATCCTGTCGCCCGGCGGGACTGGGCCGATTATCTCGAATCCATCCAGCTGTTTGATACACAGCTCGGCAGAGTTATGAAACGTCTCGATAAGGATGGACTTACGGATAATACTGTGGTCATTTTCATAGGCGACAACGGCCGCTGCCATGTGCGGGGCAAGCAGTGGCTTTACGACGGCGGTATCCGCATCCCGCTGATTATTCGCTGGCCGGGCAAACTCGAAGCCGGGCAGGTTTGCGATGATATGGTCAGTGCGATTGATATCTCGGCGACTGTGTTGAAAATCGCCGGCATTGAGCCGCCGGAATATATGGAAGGGCGGGTTTTTCTCGGCCCCAACGCGAACAAACGCGAATATATCATTGCTGCCCGCGACCGCTGCGATGAGACCATCGACCGTATCCGGTGCGTGCGGACTAAACGATACAAATACATCCGCAACTTCATGCCCGAGCGGCCCTATACGCAGCCGAATGCCTACAAGGAGCAGTTTTATCCGGTGTTGAAGTTGTTGAAAGACCTTTACGGCCAGGGCAAGCTTACGCCTGCCCAGGCCCTGTTTATGGCCCCGCGAAAGCCGGACGAGGAACTCTACGACCTCCGGAATGACCCGCACGAGATACACAACCTTGCGGACTCCCCGCAACACCAGGAGACGCTGAAAAAGATGCGGGCAATCCTGGGCAAGTGGATAGAAGATCCCGGCGACAAGGGCCGGTTCCCGGAAAAAGAGATATGGCTTCCCCTAAAAAAAAAGTGGAACAATGAAAAGAAATGAGAAGTCGCATAAGAGAAATAAGGATTATAAGGGATTCGAAAGGCGATTTGCTACAGACTTGTTTTTGCAAGCCGCCTAATTACAAACCAGACTTCGCATTTCCAGCATAGGCCATAGTTTTCAAGGTTTTTTTGAACAGGTGAACGTTTGAGCAGTTGACCGCAGGTTCGCAGAAAAGGTTTTCTTATTGCTCAACTTTCAACTTTCTACTGCTCACCTGCGATATTTTTTGCTGGCAAAAAATAGCCCCAAGGGGATTCGAACCCCTGTTGCCGGGTTGAAAACCCGGTGTCCTAGGCCTACCTAGACGATGGGGCCAAACAACAAAACTCAAAAATTAAAATTGTGGAGTCCCTTAAGGACGACTTCCTTAATTTTACAGTTTGATATCTAATTTTTGAGTTCGTCCTTAACCTACTCCATAGTGATTGCCTCGGCAGGACAGGCCTCAACACAAACCCCGCAATCAACGCAGGAACCAGCTTCAATCTGCGCCTTTTCGTCAACCATCTTGATGGCTTCACTCGGACATTCCTCTATACAAGATTCGCAGCCGGTACATTTTTCCTTATCTACTTCCGCTGACATTTACATAACCCTTTCCAAAAAAATTCAAAACTTGCCAATATGAGAGATGGAATGTTACAGAATTATAATGATATTACAACAAAAAATTTTGGAAATCAAGGCGCAGCACAGCCGATACGCAAAGCAAAGAAACTCTGGTTTTCACCGTTATAATTTAGAATTGGAATTGTCCAGAACTATGAAAAAACAGGGAAATTTAACCACGGATTTAGCGGATTTTTGGGTTAAAAATGAGGATTAGAAGGTTAGCTTGTAGGGCTTGGGTAAAATAGGCAAGGCGGAAACGAGCAAAAACGTTTAAAAACGTTCGAAAAATGACGTGAAACGTGCGAAAACGAGCGAAAATATTCAAAAAATAACGTGAAATGTTCGAAAATATTCGAAAATTTGCGTTTGCTCGTTGTTAAAAAAGAAAAAGGGAAAATCAGCCACGAAAAGGCACAAAAAAGTTAGCGTACAGCGGGCAGCGTTTACCTGTGGCAGTCCGTGAGGACTCCATAGGAGAGCTAGCGGATAGAAAAGACCAAGAAAAATTAACCATAAAAAAACACGAAGAAATCTTTAGACGGGATTACAGTCCTAAGGTGTAAAACTCCATACTCGACCTGACAGAGACGAGCAAAATCTGACAATTTGAAAAGTGTCTGCTTAGCAGATTCATTTTTCCATTTTTCCACCCCAGCGGTTTGTGAGGGCAAAAAAACGGAAAAATGAATTATGGTTTTATTATCGCAGCAACTCTGACTTTAGTCAGATTGTCCGACAGGTTAAATACTGATTATTCCAACTTATACTACATATCAATGCAAGGTACCTGGTAATGCTACTTAGCGTTTTTCTCGATGCTGGAAGTTCGTGACTCGTGGTTCGTGAAGCGTATCTCGCAAAAACGAAAAACATAAAGCGAAAAGTGCAAAGCCATAGCGTAAAATGCAAAAGTGAACCCAGCGTTGACGAAGTAAAATCCTTCGGCTATGTGCTCAGGAGTGCGCTTCGCTTCAATTTTGGGTAGCGTGTGTGGCTTGAAGGTGAAAGGCAGCAAAAGGAAAATAGGGGACGTTTACCGGGAAAATAGGGAAAATAGGGGACGTTTATCGGTTTTTTCTTGACATATTTACACTGCCTTCTATATTCGTTCTCATGCCGAGAGGAGCAAGAATTGTAATACCGAACGTTCCACATCACATAACCCAGCGGGGCAATAATAAGCAGGATGTATTTTTTGTCGATGATGACAAGGTAAAATTTCTCAACCTGCTCAAAAAACAATCTCGCAAATTCGGCTTGATCATCGACGGTTTCTGTCTTATGACCAATCACATCCACATAATCAGCACACCAACAAAAGAAGACTCGCTCGCAAAAACAATGGGTAGGACAAACCTGTTATATTCTCAATACCTCAATTACATGCATGGAAGAACCGGCCATCTCTGGCAGAACAGATTTTTTTCATGTCCCCTGGATACGAATTATTTCTTCACCGCCCTTTGCTATATTGAACAAAATCCGGCGCGAGGCAAAATGGTCAGAAGTCCCTGGACTTATCGCTGGTCAAGTGCGGCGTTCCACGCAAGCGGCAACGATGAATTCGGATTAATGGATAATGAAAAATGGCAGCGGTTGTCGTCAGGTCTCGACTGGAAAGCAATATTGCGGAAAAGAACCGAGAGTGTGGATATGGATAGGTTAAGGGTTTATTGCAGGACGGGCCGGCCATTGGGCAGCGACAAGTTCATAAGCAAACTTGAGACGTTTTTAGGCCGGAGACTCAGAGCCTTACCTGTCGGCAGGCCAAAAAATAAAAAGGATAATAAAAAAAAGAAAAAGATAAAAACTAAATAGGTAAACGTCCCCTATTAACTAAATAGGTAAACGTCCCCTATTAACTCCCTATTAACTCCAACGTCCCCTATTAACTCCCTATTAACTCCTGTCATCGACGCACAGGAAGATAAAAAAAACAATGAGATACAACATAAGAACTTGTAAACCATACTGATCTGACTCCGAATTATACACGCCCTATTAAGCTCAGGACAGGTCTCGCGGCTGAGATCCGCTCCCGGATGCATCACGCCTTTAGAGACAGAAAATAACACAAAAAAAAGAAAAGGCGAAAAAAAACCCAGCACAGGACCGGGGGCTATATAAAAAAACAAATGAGTTTATTTTGCCGGCTCGGCGGTTTTTTCCGGTGCGACAGGGACCGGCTGCGGCTGCTCCGGAACGGAGGCGCCTAAGGCAATTGCCATATCGCGAACCAGCTTGCTCGAATCATATTTGGCGGTCCAGTCCAGAACCTTAACGAAATTGTTGTCCTGGTTCCCGGCCAATAGAAAAACAGCCATTAAACGAGCCGGCCAGTGAGTATCGTTCATGTTTTCCGCCAGTGCATTTGTCAACTCGTAATCCAGCGGTAAAGAAAGCATCGCAGCCATAGTGTGCGCCTTAACGGCCCAATCATCATCAGTGAGGTTATGCACCAGTGCAGACTTCAGCAAATCCGGCATCCAGTCGGCATACATAAATCTATAAAGCGGCTCACGATTGGACATCGCATCCTGCTCGGCCAAAAGGCCGACGAAAAGCCGGGCGGTATTGATCTTCTGGCCCTGACGACCCTTTGTGAGTGAATTAAACCGGTTTCGAAGGAACCTGCCGGTAAGCTCGATACCAGGACGCTTTACGAAAACTTTGGCCAGCTTTATACCGGCCAGTCGGTTGGTCAGCTTGCCCTGTACCATACGGTACAAGGGCATGCCCTGGCCGGCGGGTACAGGGTCAATAAAGGCGGTAAATTCTATATCCAAAGAGGCCTGCGGATAGGTGAATAGTATCTGCCGTAACTGCCCGGTAACGAGCCGTAGAGGAATAAGCAGACTGCGGCCAGGAGCGATAGGCGAAGCAGGCCGAATTTTGACAGATACCAGGTTGGGTATCTCTTTATTAAGATCCCCGGTAATGTTGGCGTCAATTCTGATGTTGCCCTTAAACAAGCCGTCGTCAGAGACGATAAGCGGCTCAGAAGAATTATTTGTTATTGCAATCGTGCCGCCGAATTCACTGCCATAAGAAAACTCACTGCCGCGAACATTAAGCTGAACTGAAATTATTTTATCCGGACTAACGAATGAGGGGACAACTGACCGGCCAAAACTATTTTCCAGCACAGTCAAGATAATATCAGGGGCAGCCGGTGCGATATACTCTCCGCCGTTGCGGGCCAGAATCTCTTTAGCGCGTTCGGCCGCCAATGAGCCGGGGTCTTTGGCGATTGCGAATTTTAGAGTCTCGATTGCCAAATCCTTTTGTCCCTCGGCCAGTTGAATCTGAGCCAGCGCTAAATCAGCTATCTGGTTCTTCTCATAATTATCGATAATCAGCTTGGCCCAATCAGTTTGGCTGTTCATCACGAGCGAGTAAGCCAGAATAGCGGCCGCCGTAGCCGAATTGGGATCTGTTGAATAGGCCTTATTGGCCCAGTCGAGGGCACCGCCCGCATCAGGGGCGGCGAAACAATAAAACCAGGCGAGCTGTTCGTAGCTCGCGACTCCGCCGAAAGGCGTGCTGCGCAGTGGCTCGTGGCTCGTAGTTTGCAGCGCTTTGGCTTCAGCGGCTTTTAGTATCCGATTTGCCTGTTCGGTATCGCCGATTTTCGCCGCCGCCTTGCCGGCAATAGATTCGAGGAGTAGATTGAAACGGCCGCTTTGACGGAACTGAGAGGCAATTTCAAGGCATTTGTACTGATTCCGCTGTGTATTGTAGTTGCTAAGCGCCCAGGGAAGGTATATGGAAGCAGGCAATAACTCAGAGGGATAAAGATAGCTGAACAAATCGGCTGTGTAGCTATAGCCGTCAGCGGCTGTCTGGTAAAGCTGCTGCTTCTCAGCGTATTGCGCAAAGGCCAAAGCGGCTTCAATATCCAATGGATTTTCGCCCAACGATAACCGTAAATGCTCTGCGTACATCGCCGGCTCTATCTGGTCGGGCACAAGCTCAGCCAGCTTTGCAAACGCCAGTTTATTGTATTTATTGCTGTTTACAGCCTGCATAAAGTAAGATGAAGCATTCGGGTCGGCCTTTTCTGCTGCCAGCAGGCCAAGCAGGGTAGTCAGGTCTGAACGCAGGAAGGCGCTTTTACCGCCAAGAATCCTTAACAGCTCTTCAAGAAGCTGCTCTCGCTGCTCACGAGAGTCCAACTGCTCAAGCAGACACCGTACCGCCTCGGTAACCACCTCAAGGTCACTGGATTCGTCCACATAGCCGGAAAGCAAGTTAAGAAGCGTATCCCGCATCTGCTGTTTCTTATCCGCTTCGAGATATGCCTGACGCTTCACGATACAACGAAGCATATCAGGCAGAACGTAGTTGGCCCTGCCGTCCAGATTCATCGCGGCAGTCAAAAAAACTATCGCCTGCTCATTAATAGCGTTTGGCGTATAGCGATTAGAGTATAGTGTTTCTTTTTCTATCCGCTCCACGCTATTACTATCCGCTACTTCAGAGTTAGCCATTTCATAAGCTATTTCATAGAATTTTTGGCCGACAGACGGTGAAAACAGCCGATCCGAATCCAGAGGACCCTGCGCACGTACCGATAAGGAACAAAAAACAAGTACCGAAAAAATTAAAAAAAACCTGCCTTTGAGCATTTATCTCTCCAGTAAACTCACAAAAAGACATCCATAATATAATTTCGGGCAGTTTGCCTGTTTGCTTTAAGTATTCATATACTCAAACTGACCGATGGCCAGTTTGAAAAATCAAAAATCAAAGATACCTATGGCATAAATTAAAAATCAAAATTGCGGAATCCCGACGAAGTCGGGATGGCTTCTTGATTGTTTCTTGTTTTACGGAACATATTATTAAATAATGAGTTATAGCAATTTAGGCCGTAAATAGGTCAGTTTGAGCATATAGAAAGAATGGCTGAAGCCGGGTATTTTCGCTGGTTTAACTATCCTTTCCTAATCAGCTATATTATACGGATGTTTTTTTTATGTGTTCTGCCTGACTGGTTCGGCTGCCGCCGGTCAGCAGGGCAAGCTCGCCGATATGCAGAAATTTCGCCGCCAGCAGATATACCGCCGCTGACACAGGCACAACCGCAGCGATTCTCAGGATGTTAAACCATCTGCTGTCAGCCAGACCTCCCATCAGAGATACAATTCCAGCACCGGCAAGGTACATAAAGGCGGTTGCTGCGACTATCTTGGCCAATGTAACTAAGAATCCATCTAATATCGAACGGCCAATCCGTTTACGAAGCGATACGAGCAAAATCACAACCTGCAGATATGAACAAATTGCCGTCGAAAGCGCCAATCCGGCTGTTCCCATAAACCAGATAAGGGTCAGATTAAGAATAATATTCACAAGCACCGCTATGACGGCGCTGCGCATCGGGGTTTTGGAATCCTGAACAGAGTAAAACGCCCGGGTTAATATCTGTTGCGAAAAATAGCCGCACAGCCCCACAGCATAAAACAGTAATACCTGGGTCGTGGCTTGGCTATCGGCGGCAGTGAATTCGCCTTGCTCAAAAACCGCTGAAACCAAAGGTCTGGCTACCAGAATCAGACCTGCGATGGCAGGGATAGAGACGAATGCCGCACCTTTAATCCCCCGGGAAATCGTCCTGACTAAAGTGGTGAAGTCCCTTTGGGCCGCATTTGCGCTCATTACAGGGAAAATCGCCGTCGCTAATGATATACCAAGAACACCTAATGGGAATTGATAAAGCCGCTGGGAATAATACAGGTGTGATACCGCTCCATCCCAAAGTGGATACCGCAGATGTGTTCCCAGAAGAGTAAAGAAGTCACCTTTTATTGCTGAGCCGGAAAAAACCTTGGCGATCCATGTGTCGGCGAGCGTATTAAGCTGTGTGGCCGTCAGGCCTATTATCATTGGGGCCATTAGAAAGATAACCTTCCTGAAAGCTTTCGAATGGATATCCCACGCCGGGCGGATGGTAACACCGCTTGCACGAAGCGGCGATATCTGAATAGCGATTTGAACCACTCCGGCAAGGAGCACTGCGGCGGCTATTAAAAAAACCTGCTGCTTTGCCGGCATTTTGAAGGCCCACCCTGTCAGCATAAGAGCGCTAATGATGAAAATATTTAAAACAATAGGGGCGGCGGCGGGTGCGGCGAAGTGCTTGTGAACATTAAGGATGCCAGCTAAAATTGCCACCGTACATATCATTACCATATACGGGAGCATAAGTGAAACCAGCGAGAGCATCATCTTCGTTTCAGGGTTGCCTGCAAAGAAGCTATTGTAAATCCAAAGGCCGGCCAAAGCTGACAGTGCCAATGCAGATAACAGCACAAATATGACGGTTACCATCGTGTTGGCCAGGATTGCAGCTTGTTTTGGCCCCTTTTCGAGCTGTTCGCGGTAGATGGGTATGAAAGAGGCGGATGCGGCCCCTTCTCCGAATAGCCGGCGAGAGAGGTTGGGTATTTGAAATGCAATTATCCACGCATCCATCAATCCGCCGGCACCTAAAAAACGCGCGAAAGTCATGTCGCGTATCAGGCCGAATATCCGGCTGACTACGGTAAGAGAAGCGATTTGTCTAAAGCCCTTTATCATAACGAGATATTAAAAATCAAAGAGCAAAATGTAAAATTAAGGAAGTCATCGCCCCTTAGGGGCGATTCCACAATTTTGATTTTTAATTTATGCCACCTGTGCCTTAGGTATAGGTATCTTTGATTTTTGCATTCCTTATGTTTTACGGTTTACGGGCGACGCTGAAAGGCCGGTATCGGCCGACATTATTAAGCAATCCCACAGAAGCCATACTGACCAGAAGACTCGAGCCGCCATAACTTACCAACGGCAGGGTCAGGCCCGTGATTGGCATCAACCCCAGTGTCATACTCACATTAACGATAACCTCAACCACAAACATCGCCACAATGCCGACAGCGAGCAATCTGCCGAACGGGTCGGTATTGTGCGCCGCGATTTCCAATCCGCAACCAATAATAATCGCATAAAGCCCCAGCAGGGCTGCGCCGCCCAGAAAGCCCCATTGATGGGCAATGGCGGCAAATATGAAGTCGTTGTGCCTTTCCGGCAGAAAGTTGTATTTGATAAAAGGGCCTCGTCGAAAGCCGTACCCACTCATCCGGCCGGAAGCGACTGCATATTTCGAACGTATCAAATGATAACCCCAGTCGTTCTCCCATCTTTTTGTGCTGAACTTCCTGCCGACCAGAATTTCGCCAAGCGCTGGATACTGCAGGACTTTTTCCTGAACCCATCCGCTTTGCAAAAGCACACTGCTTATTCTGGTTCGCTGATAAGACTGCATATAGTGCCACAGCAGAGGACTTACCAATACCGCCATAAGTACTATAATTAACAAATGCTTAACCTTCGCGCCCGCGACAAAGAGCATTGCAAACAGAACCGGCATCATCAAAAGCACTGTTCCCAGGTCCGGCTCAAGCAAAATCAGAACCATCGGCAGAAGCGTCAGGGCAAAAGGGCCAATCAGAGCACGGAAACTGCGGTAGTTGCTGCGATAACGCAGATACCAGGCCAATGCCAGGATAAACGCCAACTTGCAAAATTCTGACGGCTGAACCTGCAGGAACCTGGAAGCGGTTCCAATTCTCAGCCATCGGCGAGCGCTGTTAATGACAGGGACAAATGGTATATCCACAACCTTATCGAGCAGTAACACGGCCAAAAGCAGCAGCACAGAAGTGTATATCCAGTAGCTTAACGCCCCGAGCCGTCGATAATTAACCAGGTTAACCACTATGAACCCAACGACCCCAAGCACAGCGAATACGACCTGTTTTTTCCAGAAATTGGCCAAATCGTCAGTCTGGCCGGCAGGGCTGGATTCTGCAGGATGGCCGACCGAATAGATAGCCGCTATCCCAACGGCAACCAGAGCTAAAACGGCTGCCAGCAGAATAAGCCGTACAACTATAAGTCGTCCTTTTAGAAAGCTGTACATAACGGCAAAATAACAAAGAAGCGAAAAACTAAAAGCGAAAAACTAAAAACTATGGAGTAAAAGCTGAAAATTCAACAGTTTTCAGCTTCAGTTTACGCTTTTTCAGCTTTTGCCTGCCGTAGTCCCGATTCGCCGGCATAAGCCCCCCCAAAATAGCCCTATTTCCCTAAATTGACAACTGAGACATATCTCCTGCCATCATTCCTAACCGCTGGTTATAAGCTAAATTCTTCAATTTTTTTGGGTTTTTTACATTTTTTCCTTGATTTACGCAGGAGCTTATGGTATTTTACACTAACCTTCACCAAATAGTAACCTGTGCGTAATAAGCTTTCGCACGCATTTTCGCCAATCGGCGAGAAAGGAGGACGGAAAGGCGAAAGGGGAAAACTCATAGGTTGTCTGTTCCTACCAGCCGAAACGCTGTATCCAAATAAGAATAAAGCATTTAAGTATCCGGGATATAAGCAGGCGTAGCGGGTTTTTCCGGTAGGAGCGAGATGAAACCAAGACGGTGCAGAGCGTATAGCTCTGCGAAAAGACAAAAAGAAAGGACGGTTGTATTATGAAGAAAATTGTTTTAGCTATGGCAGTCCTGGCACTTGCCGTACCGGCGTGGGCCGGCGTTACCATTACCGCTACCGATGAAGGTGGTGGGGTAGTCGCTATCAGCTATACGTCGGATGCGAATGTAAGTGCGTTCGGACTGGACATTACGGTCAGCGATGGCAATATTATTGCCATCTCAGATTACAATGTTGGTGAGTCCAACAGCGTTAGCAAGGGCTATGGCATCTTTCCCGGTGGAATCGTGATTGTGGGCGGCAGCGTTACCGATTACAATACCCCGGTCGCTGATGTTAATGCCCCAGGCGCTCTCGGTGGTTTGGGAACCAGCGGCATCACTATCGAAATGGGTGCACTGTATGAAGACGGCAACCAGCCGCCACTTAGCGGATTGCTTTGCAGAGTTACGGTGGACACGGATTGCACTCTGACCGTTGCCGGTAACTCGGCCCGCGGTGATGTGGTGCTGGAAACTGCTGGGCCGGCGGTAACGAATCTGCCGGTAACCACTTCTGTGGCATTAGCTCCTGCTTGTCGTGATCTGCTCACACCAACGGAACAGGCGCTCTATGACAGGTATGTAGCAGCAGGTAAAGATCCAACCAGTTGGTGCTGGCAATATCAGTGTCGCGGTGATGCTGACAATGCCGAAGAACCTTTGCTTTTCGTGGGTAACTTGAGAGTTTACAATGCTGACCTGACTATTCTGGCTGCCAGTTGGAAGAAGGCCCCCGAAGGTGGTGCTGACCCTGATGCAGACTTTAACCATGCTGAAGAACCTCTGCTCTTTGTAGGTAATCTGTCTGTTTACAATGCCGACTTGACTATTCTGGCTACCAGTTGGAAAGCTACGAGTGCAAGCTTGGCTGATTGCCCAACTTATATTCCATAAAGAGCAACAAAAGCGTGGCCGCCTGCAGAGTATTAGGTGTCCGTAATGTCGATTTGGAAAAAATGTAGTATTAAACTTTGGAGAAATACGTTGTTACTTCGAAGTAAGGTAAGGAAGTAATAGTGTTTTTTAGAAGGAGAAATGTGATGAAGAAATTGTTAATTTTAATGTTGGTTCTTGGTATGGCTTCGACGGCGAGCGCAGTTCTGACTACGTCGTTGAGTGGCTCCGGCGATACTACTTCAGCAACTATAGATTTGATTGGTGCCGGTTCTACTATTGCGGGTGAAGCTGCAACAAACTTTATGGTATATGCCGACGACGGACTGAATGGCGTCTTTTCACTGTCGAGTATAACCATGGTGTTTGGTGGTAATGGCAGCGCGATTACTGATGCTATGGCAAATGCTGGTGGTTTTGAAGCCCTTCTGAGTCTGCCTGCGGGTGCGGTTAAGGCCGCAAAGCAGATTGATATCAAAGATCTGGACTTTCTGCTAATTCCAAATGGCACGTTAGTAACTTCCAGCACTACTGGTTCAGGTACTGCTTACCTGTTGGATACGGGAGGCGTCACGCTTGACACTTATACAGTAGTACCAGAGCCGATGACGATTGCGTTACTCGGTCTGGGTGGATTGTTCCTGCGTCGTCGTAAAGTTGCTTAAGACGTTGGCCAAGAAAACCAATAGATTAGGTTTATTAAGAGGCAAGTCTTTGACTTGCCTCTTTTTTTGTTTATAATTAGCCACGAATACCTAAGGCACAGGTACACAAAGACACAAAGGAATTAAAAATCAAAAAATAAGTGTGGCTAAAGGAGTAACAAGTGGAGTTTGAAAAAACTTCTGAAAGGGAAGAGGCCGTTGCAGCAAAGATAGTAGATGCTGCTTATTCGGTACATAAGGCGTTGGGACCCGGGCTTTTGGAAAAGGTGTACGAAGTTTGTTTTTGCCACGAGTTGTCAAAAAAAGGGGTGTCCTGTCAGAGGCAGGTAGATATGCCTATAAAGTATGATGGGATTACATTTGATGAGGGGCTGCGATTGGATGTAATGGTTGAAGAGCTTATTATCTGTGAAATAAAAGCTGTGGACAAAATGAATCCTGTGTGGGAAGCCCAGTTGTTAAGCTACTTGAAATTAACGGGTAAACGTATAGGTTTTCTGATTAATTTTAATGTTCCCGTCGTAAAAAATGGCATAAAACGAATTATCTTATAATCTTGGTGTCTTTGTGCCTTGGTGGCGAAAGAGAGGATAGGTATTATGAAGCAGTTAGTGGTACTGATTGGATGTGCGGTTTTTCTGTCGGGGCTTGGCGGCTGTCAAACCGGCGATGTCCGAAATGTTAAAAATATCGACTACAGCAGGATAGCAGGTACCTGGAAAGCGGAAAAATCGCCCTGGCAGATTGTAATATCCAAAGACGGACTGGTCGAATCTGCGATTTTTCCGATGGGCGAGGCGATGGTCATACCGAACAAAACCACCTATATCGACATGAAAGACGGCAGCAAGAGCAGCTATAAAAGCGGCGATTTCCCTTTATACTATTATCCCGAAAGAAGTGAACTGGAAGTAACGATAAAAGTAGAAAAAATTCATATCAAGTTCTTAGATAATGAAATTAAAGGCAGTAATGAAACATTGTTCGTTGGCGCTATTTCTGAGGACGGCAAGCAGTGGGATGCGGTTATCGCGGAGAGATTCGATTACGGCCCGAGGTTTCCTCAAGGCGAAATAACCCCTAAGCTCATGAAATTTATAAAGATCAGTAACTAAAATAACTTATACCTTCGCTGTCCGTGCCGGCTAAATTCAGCCGGATTTCTCTGGTTGAAGGCTTATAAAGCCAGCCCGTTGAGTTGTCCGGAGATGTTGGAAAAGGGGTGTCGTTACTTATAGCAAATATGGTGTTCAGTCCATTGAATGAGTTTTCAGGGATATCTGATAAGTAACCATTTTCTAATTGGAATTTTGTTGTAAGTCCTGTTGGTGTTGATGTGGGGTTATTGCTGATGTATCCCGGCGGAACGTCATCGTGCTGGGCGGCGTATACTTCGATAGCGTTTCGTAATATACGCAGGTTGTCCTTCGCTGCGGATTCCCTGCTCCGGACTACGTGTCCCTGAAATGTCGGCACAACAATAGCGGCAAGGATGCCCAGAAGAGCAACCACTATCATCAACTCAACAAGTGAAAATGCTCTTTTCATTTGATCTCGCACAAATAGAAGTATCGGCTGAAAGAGCGAAACGCTTTTGCAGAAAAAATATTATGGGACTTGCGGGTTCAAGATGGCACAGTTGTCGATAAGACTTTTTGAAAAGCTTGATGCTCAGTCAATATTGAAAAAGCCGCCTATCAGCCAGTAAAGCACCCAGCCAGTCGAAAACAGTGCACATATAACAAGAAAAGATCGGAAGAGCACACGTCTGAACTCCAGTCACATTCCTTTATCTCGTATGCCGTCTTCTGCTTGAAAAAAAAAAAAAAAAAGACATATAACCTCACATTTAATAATTTATCGAAT
>CAJVYK010000030.1 GCA_913009865.1 uncultured bacterium | reverse complement strand
AACCAGACTCCATTTTCCGGCGACTGTAATCCCAGCCAGGTTTTCATATCCGTGCCGGTACTTATGCCGCTAAATGTGGTTTTTACAACAATCGTGTCATCGTCAACTGCAACCAAAGGGATTTCTTCGAATACAACTTTCCGTGGCCGTTCAAATACTATGGCTCTGCTTTTCTCATACATAAAACATTTCCTTCTTTTAATATGCAATCAAACCTGAATTAACAATTCTTTTAGAGACTTCAGGTCGTCGTCGGAGCCGTCGAAAACGTCCGCTGTCTCTTCGTATTCGATTGCGTAGAAACCGTCATAGCTTTTGCTCAGCTCCCGCAAAATCGGCAGATAATCAATCCTGCCCTCTGATAGACGGCAGTAAGTCTTTTTGCCGTCACTTTCTTTGAGACTTTTGAAATGTGTAAAAACAACCGGATGCTTCAATTCCTTTAACGCTTCAAGCGGGTCAACGCCGTACATTAAAAAATTGGCAGGGTCGTAGTTGACGCCGATGTTCGGCTCATTGACGATACTCAGGATTCGATTTATCTGCTCGGCGGTTGTTGTCAAGCCGCCATGATTTTCCAGCGCTACCGTAAAATTGTATTTAGCGGCGTACTGAGCCACTTGTTTTAGCGATGCGCCAACCTGCTCATATACCGCCGGCTCGTCTCTGTCCTGCCAGCCGGCAAAGACGATAATAATCTGAGGTGAAAACACAACTGCCTGGTCGATTGTTCGACAGCAGAAAGCAACCTGGTCTTCAACCTTTTCCTTTACCATAAAATCGCCCTCGCCGTTGATACTGGCAAACTTCAGGCCGAACTCCTGAGTCTGCTTGAGTATCGCCGCTGTTTGCTCATCGGTCATGTCCAGGTCAAAAAGGCCGGGGTACTCTGCAGAAAAGGCGGTGCAGATATGATTTATACCGGCATTTTTCAGCCATTCGTACTGCTCAACAAACGGAGTTTCGCGAAAACCCCACGGCGAAGATGTAAATCTTACTTTGTCAATATCCATAATCAACCTCTATTAAAAATTTGAACATTCCTATCTATTTCCTGCCACAAAGACACCAAGACACTAAGATTATAATATATTTGCTTTTTAACTTTGTGACTTCGTGGCTTCGTGGCTAATTTCCCCTTTTTTGCCTGTGAGCTTGTTCAGTTGTGTCAAGACCTCGTCAGCCAACTTAACATGTTCCCAGCAATAGTCAATATTCCACTTACCCGGCTCAAGCGGCGGAGGCGGCCAGCGGCCATCTGAGTTTTCCGAACAAATCAGATGAAACCAGCCCTTTTTAACAAGTTGTTTCTGTTTTTCATCGGTGACGGTTTTCTCAAAATCCCTTAATTCGTCACCGATACGCCGGCAATGCGGCGCCAGTTGCTGTGCCCACGGTGTATTCGCCCATGCGTCGGAAAATGTACGGTGCCAGGCCATTTTATCTTCATATTCAATCTTAACGTCTTCAATCCTGTCGTACTTTTGCACCGCTTCTGATACCGTAATCAGCTGAGCGGTCTTTGTAATTTCAGCCAGCAGGGCGTCTAATCTTTCAAGGCTTTCAGGGCTTGGCTCGAAAAGTCTGAACTCATTATAATATTTTAGAAAGAAATATCCGGTAGTGCCGCAGTATTCAGCATCTTCGGCATAAGGAATAAGAAAGCCCTCCTTTTTCTTACCTGACCACTTTTTAAGCGCCTCCAACGGTTTGTCAATTGTTACTGTTACCTGCTCTTCGTGCTCCTCGCTTTGTCCCATCATATACCAAAGCAGTTCGTTACATATCCTGTCGCTTCGCATAAGGCCGGTAAGATTGTCTGTGATGCGTAGTGGGAAATGCAGTGTCGTGTCATCGGGGTCCACCGGATAATACGGAAGGGCCTTGCCGTCTTTTCGAGTACGGTCGGGGTCATATTCGGTTTCTCTAACTTCCGGCCGAGTCGAAATCAAAAATGACTCCCAGTCGGTTATAAGGTTTTTGAAGCCGGCCCTCTCAAACATCTCAGGCATACGACTGTTCCAGGAACATTCAGGATTCCAGGCGCTTACAGGTCTGAAGCCAAGGTATTTATCATAAGTTTCCATTGAGAATTCGAGCGATTTTAAGCCGTCTTCGAACGGGAAATTAGCAAGCATCGAATGGGCGTAAGGAGAGCCCATAAACTCGGCTCGTCCGTCGGCAAATGCCTGCTTGAAATTATCCAGCACGTCAGGAGTGAGTCTGGCCATTTCCTCGATGGTGTATCCGGAAGCTTCAAAACAAAAATGGGCATCAGGATACTTTTCTCTCATAATTCTCAATGTCGCATCATAACTTTGGCGAATGACAAATTCTTTTTTGTCCGGCGGCAATTGCGAATAATGCAGGTTAGCATGAAAAATAAAAATATAGTCCATAGCATTTTTCCTCTCGTTCGATTTTTATTTTTTAGACACAGATTAACACAGATTTACACTATTCTTTACTTTAAAGCTCTGCAGCGGTAAAAAAACCTTGGGTAGAGGCGACCTTATACATTTATAAGGGCTAAATTGCAACGTTTTTTTGTATCACACAACATTTTAAGCACATTTACACTAATTTTTTTTGACAAAAGTGTTTCACTGCGGTTATTATCTCGCTGCCTTCACTGCTGTCTTCCGCAGGAAGGTGCGGAGCGGTAAGAAATTATTGTTCATTTAACAGTGAGAGGTATTATGGAATTTTCTCTAAATGTTATGGATATGGTGTTCATAGTCGGCTCGCTCGGTATTGTTGTCGCCGTCGGGATGTGGGTCGCACGAAAAAAGCGAGAGTCTTCAAGCGATTATTTTCTCGCTTCGCGAAAATTAAGCTGGTGGCTGATAGGCACAAGCGTCGTCGCAACAAGCGTATCCAGCGAACAAATCGTCGGCACAGTCGGGGCTGGATACAAATACGGAATGGGAATCGCCAACTGGGAATGGTTCAGTTTGCTGACATACACACTCGTTATAGTTTTCTTTGTCCCTGTCTATGTCGTAAATAAAATCACAACGGTTTCTGAATTTTACCTGAAGCGATTCGGGCCGTTGTGCTCGAACATTTACAGCTGGGTTATGCTGGTTGCTTATGTATTCGTGTTTATGGTGCCGGTTCTTTACGGCGGGAGCCTGGCCTTATCGAAGTTAACCGGTTTTAATTTTTATGCCATCCTGTGGTTGACGGTTGTTCTGGTAGGAATGTACACGATAAAAGGGGGGCTGAGGTCCGTGATGTGGACGGACCTGCTGCAGTGTGCGTTTCTTGTGGGCGGCGGTCTTGTTTTGTTTTTGATTGCACTTAGTTATATTCCGGGAGGATGGTCCGCTATGGTCAAGGCCTCTCCCGACCGATTCCATCTTTACCGTCCGCCTGGTGATAAAATGGCACCATTTCTCGGGATGATTTGTCTGGCACTTGGGGTAGGCGTGTTCTATCAGGCGACAAATCAGGTTATGATACAGCGAATCTTCGGAGCAAAATCAACGCGGGACGGAATGCTTGGAATGATTTTTGCCGGCTTTATTAATTTCGTTCGGCCCTGCGTTACCGTTTTTCTCGGTTTTATCGTCTATCACTGGATTTATAAGATGGGCAGGGCCGAGCCTTTAAGCAATCTGGACGAAACCTTTCCTTTTGCTCTTACGACATTCGCTCCCGCATGGGGACTGAGGGGAATTGTTCTGGCTGGATTTTTGGCTGCTATTATGTCAACCATCAGCTCACTGGTGAATTCAATCGCTACGATTTTTGCTCTGGACGTCTATAAGAAGTTTCGCCCGCAGGCCTCCGAGCACACAATTATCAGGTCGGGGCAGATAGTAGCCGGGCTGGCAATTATTATCGCCGCTCTGGTGGCACCAATGGTTGAACGCTTCGGTGGTATATTTCAATACTTTCAGACCGGTGTAACTTACATTGGAACACCATTTGCCTCCATATATTTAATGGGACTTTTCTGGAAGCGAACTAACTATGCCGGCGCTATCGGCGGTCTTGCGACCGGATTTATCAGCACTATTGTCATCCTTACCGGTTTGAAAATTACCGGTTGGTATGTGCATTGGGCTTATGTCGGCTTCTCGGTGCAAATCCTGACAATGCTTGGCAGTGTTGTTTTCTCGCTGATGACAGCTCCACCCGCTGAATCGCAGTGGAAACCATTCCTCTGGAGGCCCTCAATGCTTAGACAATACAGCGACGGAGAGAAAATCCCCTGGTATAAAACTATCACGTTCTGGTATTTTATGTACGCTGCAATTTGGTTTTATATTTACTGGCGCTTCTGGTAATATGAGTTCATTGTTATGGGTTCGTTGTTCATCGACTACGAATTATGAACAATGAACAATGAACAATGAACAATGAACAATGAACAATGAACAATGAACAATCTTGAGTATAAGCCGGACTTCGAGAGGGCCCGAACTTACTGGGACGCTTTCTGGAACAGGGAGATAATCGATAGACCCTGCACGGTTATCTGCGCACAGAACAGTGATAATCCCGTCGAGCCGCCTGGCATACAACCGATCGATATTGTTGATTTTGAGCCGGTCTTTTCTCAAATGGACGGGTATCTTCAAACTCACTCTTTCCTTGGCGAGGCAGTTCCCGCTTTTATGCCGGACTTCGGCCCCGACCAGATGGCAGGTTTTCTCGGCGCCCCTGTCCGCATTAGTTCTGATAGCCCGGAGATGAGTACCGCCTATTCAACGGGCGGGACAACAAGCTGGGCGGAAAAGATAGTTGATGACTGGAAATCATTCCTGCCCTTAAGGATTGAGCCGGACAATCCCTGTTGGAAGAGGATGAATGAATTTCACGCAGCCGCCCAGGACCGTTTCCAGGGCAAATGTCTGCTCAAAAACATCGATTTACACTCGAATATTGACGTGCTGGCGGCTTTGCGCGGCGCTGAGAACCTGGTTTTTGACTTCATCGACGAGCCGGAAATTATGCTGGAAGTTATGAATCAAGTATGCAAAATCTATAAACATGTTTATATGCAGTTCCATCAATATGGAGATAAGGAAAAGTCAGGCACTACCAGTTGGCTGCAATTGTACAGCAGGGGAAAACACAATGTGATTCAGGCCGATTTTATCTGCCTGCTCAGCCCGGATTTGTTCCGCAGATTTGTATTGCCGGCGATTGAAGGAGAGGCGGCTTTTCTTGATAACTGCTGTTTTCATCTTGACGGCCCAGACGCTCTGAAACACCTTGACGATATCCTTGCCATAAAGCAAATAGACGCCGTCCAATGGGTACCGGGTGCAGGAAATAAACCACAGCTTCAGTGGCCGCAACTTCTACACAAAATACAGTCTGCCGGTAAGTCAATTATACTTTATGGTGATTCCGAGCAGATTAAAACAATCCACGGACAATATAAGCCGGAATTAGTGGTGTATGATGTCGCCGTCAGAACAGAGCAGGAAGGGCTGGAACTGTTGGATTGGCTCAAAAAACATACATAATTTCAGAATCGGACTGTCGAGCCGAAGGTTGAGGATTCGAGTCCCTTCGGCCTCGTTTTTGTAACTTCCCGGCTGGTAAGCAGTGATAGGCCTGATTGAATGCGATACTGTGCAAAATATAGATGCTTTAATTAAGATTATGTGTTTTTTTGTCGATAAACGTGCTAAGGGGTAAATTGTAAATTCAGCCGGGGGGCACGTATGAACGTTTTCATAACAGGATGGAAGTTTCTGCTATTTATTGGCGGGGGACCGGGGACGGCTTGTTATAGGACAGCCAGAGCAAGAGGCAAACCCGATGCAAAAACTGTAAAAATGTCGTTGCAAGGGGTGAAACTGTGATACAATCTCCGTACTCGGCAGCTTGAGATTGCAGCGCATCACTTCGTGATGCTCGCAATGACAATTTCCTGAATTTAGCTTTGACATAGTAGTAATGTCATCGAAGTGTTTTGAAGGAAGGAATTTATTATGGCTGTAACACCGGAAAAACTGATGGATTTGTTAAATATGGATTTGGAATTGGAGTACTCAGCAGCGATACAGTACATAAATCACGCAGCAGTAATGACCGGAGCTGCATATGGAGATATTATCAAGGAACTTAAAATTCACGCTAATGAGGAAATTCAGCATGCTATGATTCTGGCAGACCAGATAGACTACCTTGGAGCGTCACCAAGCGTCAACGTAGGCAAAATCCTGACTTCTAAAGATAATGACGAGATGCTGCAGCAGGACCTGGATGGCGAAGAGGATGCGATAGGGCGGTACAAAATGAGGATAGAACAGGCGGAACAGTTCAAAGAATTTGCCTTGGCGCAACAGCTAAGAAATATCCTGGCTACCGAACAAGAGCATGCAATGGACCTGAAACAAGCCCTCGGTAAATGAAACTGGTTATAGAAGCCATCCCAAAAACGATTATCAGAAAGGAGAAACAAAGATGTCAAGTCACGCTATGACAGCCGTTAAATGCGAAGAAGACCTGTTTTGTGGCGTCAACATGGTAAAGGATTGCGAACACATGACGGATTTGGAAAAGAAACATCAGCCGATTATCACTGCACCCAAAAGCGTCAAAAAAAGCCAATGCTTCGAGGTTCTGATAGAAGTCGGCAAGCTTATGGAGCACCCAAATGAGCCGGGACACTACATCGGGTTTGTCGAACTCTATGCCGACCATACCTATTTGGCAAGAATGGACCTTACCGCTCGCAGGACATGTCCTGTTATGAAAACCACTCTCTCGCTCGACCATACCCACGGTAAACTCCGTGCTTTTGCGCACTGTAATCTGCACGGGACATGGGAAGGGCGGGCTGAAATTGAAGTAACCGACTAAGCGTGCTGTACTATTGTGCGCTCGGTGCTGCAGGACTGTTCGCAGGGGACTAATCCGTGGACATATTCAAATATGCGATGCAGATGGAAAATGATGGCGAGAATTACTATCGCCAACTGGCTCAACAAAGCTCTAATAAGGGCATTCAAACTATCATGACAATGCTGGCAGACGAGGAGGTCAAACACTACAACGCCATACAGAAAGCAAAAACCGGAAAATCACAGATGACTGAGACTACAATCCTGGCCGACGCCAAGAATGTCTTCGTTCAAATCAAAGAATCTAACGAGAGTTTTGATTTTGACATCAAGCAAACCGAGCTTTACAGGAGGGCTCAGGATATTGAGAAAAAGAGCAGGGATTTCTACCTGGAAAAAGCTAATAAAGTTAAAGAAAAATACCAGAAAGAGCTTTTTCTTAAGTTGGCTGATGAAGAAAAGAAACATTATCTCTTACTGGATAACATAATTGAATTTGTATCCAGGCCGGAGCATTGGCTCGAAAATGCGGAGTTTTTCCATCTCGAAGAATATTAACCCTCAAAAAGTGGGGTGTGGAACATTCTTTTCTATAAAATCTGCAGATGCCGTGCAAAAAAACATGGAGGCGGCAAAGGCCGGTTACGACCTTGGCAGTCTTTCTCGTTTTCTGAGCAAAAAACGCTTTATTGTAAGCTATCCGTAACCCAGGGTTTTAATATTGCAGGAAAATTAGATTTGGAGTACACTGCTTTTTTGGCAAATTAGCGTTAAAAATAGTAAAAAAAAGAAAAATTTATGGAACAGAAGGCCGGTTTTGCGCATCTCTTTAGTAGAGAGCCAGACCTCTGTGGGAAGGACGAATATTTGGAGAAAAGGCAAGATTCGCTTGCTGCCCGGCTAAAAGCGGGAGACCATGAAGCCGCAGCCGAGCTTGTTGATATATACTATGAGCAGGTATATTTGTTTATGAGAAGACTTGGCCATAGCTGTCAGGTCAGCGAGGATCTGACACAGGAAAGCTTTCTGGCGGCCTGGCAACATATAGGCCAATTGAGAAGCGGCAAAGCGTTAAATAGCTGGCTGTATCATATTGCCGGTAATGTTTCAAAGCTGTATTGGCGCAGGCACAAGGGCAGGAATACAGTCAGTATCGAAGGGATTGATGGGCCGGACGGCAGCGAAGTTGAGTATGACAGGATGGAGCATTTCGAGCAGCTTAGCCAGTTGAAAAATGCTGTTGCGAAGCTGCCGATGAAACTGAGGCAGGCAGTTGTTTTACATTATATGCAGCACTTGACTATTGCCGAAGCTGCCGAAGCAGCAGGCATAAGGGAAGGTACGTTCAAAAGCAGGCTGAACAGAGCATTAAAAGCATTGAAAAGGCAGGTTATCTGAAGGACGCCCATTTTGTGATTTATCGCAAAAAAAGAGGGTCCCAAGGAAATATGGAAAGCTGTGATGAGAGAGGAAAAATTGGGAAAGTTACTGAATGAATTGGCCCAGAGAACCGCAGAGCCGGTTCGCCCTGGTCTGGCTGAAGATATAAAACACCATATCCCACACAGACTTAGGCCGCATAAAAGCGGGATGGATACTATCAATATTATGATAGATTTGAGGATAAGTAAATTAACCGCAGCGGCCGTGATAATTGTAACGATGGTTTTGTGTGCGAAGTTCCTTGGCGGTCGGGATTCGACAGACGGCAGTATATTTCAAGACAGTAAGCTATTGGCAAAATATTGGCTGAGTGGTAAAGACGCCGGCAGAAACGATGTGCCGGAGGGTGGGTCGAAATTCTACGAGTATTTGGTCTATCAGGGTAGGGACGTTGCGTATTACGGTAATAGCATCGACCCGGGAGATAGTAATGCGGTGCTGATGCGATGGAAACTCCCCGGCGGTAGGTATAAGGTGATATTCGGAGATTTGCGCGAAAAAGAAGTCAGTGCCGAAGAGCTAATAGAGCTGCAAACGCGGATGTTGCAAAAGAAAACAAAATGAGTAAGACTAAAGGCAGCTGTTTTTATTGCTTGAACTGTGGAGGATTGTATGGTAAAATGAACGAATTGTAAAAAAAACTGTGGTGGTTTTGTGAAAAATAGAGCTTTGTAAAACTTGTTTTTTGAAAAGTGGAAGGAAAAAGAATTATTATGGACAGACGAAGAGGATTTACATTAATAGAACTGCTGGTGGTGATTTCCATTATTGCATTATTGATGGCGATATTAATGCCGACACTGGCAAAGGTAAGGAGACAGGCAAAGGCAGTTGTTTGTCAGCAACAACTGGGGCAATGGGGCAAAATGTTTATGATGTACACGATGGATAACAACGGCTATTTCATGAGAGGATGTACTGGTTCAACTGCGACGGCCAAGTTCTCTGATTACTGGACAAACGCCCTGAGGTCGTACTACTCGGATAAACTTGATATGAACCCGAAGATACGCCTCTGCCCGATGGCCACGAAACCTCGGCTTGATATTAATGGCAATGCGACAGGGGCCCGGAATCCGTTTGCAGCATGGGGCATCTTCCCCGAGGATAGTTCTAACTATGGTTTCAAAAAAGGTGATTACGGCAGTTATGGGATAAATCTCTACGTTTCTAATCAACCGCCAAAGCTACCGCCAGGTGCGGATAAAGTGTGGTTCGGCCTGGGGGCGCCTGCTACAAGCGACTGGAGGACTCCCAATGTCAAAAATCCAAATAGAGTGCCGCTGTTTTTGGATTGTGCGCATCTGCAAGGTTATCCACAGCCATTTGATAATCCTCCGGAATATAGCGGTGACCAGGAGTGGGGTAAAAATTTAATGAAGCATTTCTGCCAGAACCGGCACGATGGGTATGTGAACGGCGTTTTTCTAGATTTCACTGTCAGAAAAATTGGACTTAAGGAGTTGTGGACGTTGAAGTGGCATCGCACGTACGATATAAACGGGATCTGGACATTAGCCGGCGGAGTCACGCGGGCGGCTTGGAAGGCACAGGGAAACGGCTGGATGGAAAAATTTAAAGACTACTGAAAACAATCGATCGTTGTACAGAAAAGGCCCATCTTAAAAATGGGCCTTTTCTATTGGTTCACGGCTGAAAGCAAATCGTTATTTGCTAATAGATAATAGCGATTGCATCTTCAATTTTCTTGATGACCCCAGTGGTGTCGGCAGGGTCAGATATATAGCCGTCAAAACCTTTCTGCAGCAGAGCGGATGACTCAGAATCGCTTAACTGGTTCACAATGGCCATAATTTTGATGGTCTGTAAATCCTCGTTGGCGTGGATGCTTTTGCAAATGCCTGTTGCATCTATGTCTTCGGCTAAAAGGTTTATCAGAAGAACATGGGGAATAAATTTCTGGGCGATTGCGCCGGTCTCAAAATTGCTCCGGACGGTTCGCACTTCGTAATTGGCTTTGGTTTGCAAAGTATCTGCCAGAGCCGAGGCCGAATGGACATTGCTGTCAACTATCAATACCCGGATTTTGCTGATGGGAAGCGCTGTAGCAGGCATATTGTGCACTTTCATAAAGCGAATTAATTCGCTGAGCGGTATTCGTCGGTCCTTGCTGCCGGGTATGCGATAACCCTTTAGCTGGCCGTTATCGAACCACTTCGAGACCGTTCGAGGGGCAACGTTACAAATCCTGGCCACATCGCCTGTCGTTAGTACGTTTTTCCCTTTTGCCATTTCTTTATCCCCATAACCACATATTTACGCTATGTGTTATATTCCTATTCGGCCTTAAATCACGGGCATTTAACACGAAAATTGCAATTTCCCAACTTAGCGGCAAATAAGCGGCTGTCTCTGTAATACTACGTCCCATAAGTGCTTTCGGTTTTCACAGAAAGAGGTAAAATCGGAAACCGAAAGTACACAGAAAGTAAAGTAAAAGTGACTTTACTCCGTTGACACGGAGCAGCACGTGAGAAAATGTTTTTGATTTATCGGTCGTAAGCTGTACAATACAAAGCGCATAGGTCATAAGCATTGTGCATATGTACTCTTTGTTGTGGAGATTTTTATGCAGATATATTTGTCGCGGCCGGATATTACCGAAAAAGAAATCGAGGCGGTCTGTGCGGTGCTTCGCAGTCCCAGTCTTTCGCTTGGTCCTAAACTGGTCGAATTTGAAGATGATTTTGCCAGGTACATCGGCAGAAAACGGGCTGTGGCTGTTAATAGCGGAACCAGCGGCTTGTTTCTATGTATGCTGGCATTGGGGATTGGACAGGGCGATGAGGTCATTACTACGCCTTTTACTTTCATTGCCTCGGCAACTTCTATTATGATGGCCGGCGCCAGGCCGGTCTTTGTCGATATCGACCCGGTAAGTTTGAATATCGATGCTGCTAAAATCGAATCGCAAATTGGCGACAAGACAAAAGCCATTTTGCCGGTAGAAGTTTTCGGCAACCCGGCCGGCCTTAATGATGTCTGTGAAATTGCTCAAAAGCACAATCTGGTGGTAATTGAAGATAGTTGTGAGGCATTGGGCTCTGCATTGAATGGAAAAAAGGCAGGGACATTCGGCACGATGAGTGCATTTGCATTTTATCCCAATAAGCAGATAACCACCGGTGAGGGCGGAATGATTTTGACCGACGACGATTGTTTAGCCGATGCTTGCGTGTCGCTTCGCAATCAGGGCAGGGCCAGGGATAACAGTTGGCTCAGTCACGAACGGCTGGGCTATAACTTCCGCCTCAGTGACATCAATTGTGCCATTGGGATTGTACAGCTTTCGAGGATTGATGAAATCAAGGCCAAACGCAGGCAGGTTGCAAAATGGTATCAGGAAATGCTGGCAGACGATGATAGATTAATAATGCCTGCCGAGGCGGATGAGTGCGATATGAGCTGGTTTGTGTTTGTTATTCGGCTTGCAGAGAAGTTCACGCGGAAACATCGAGACAGCATCCTGGAAGCAATGAAGAGCCGAAACGTTCAGGTGAGCAATTATTTTCCGCCGGTGCATCTGCAGCCCTTTATCAAGGCCGAGTTCGGCTACAGCCAGGGTGATTTTCCTGTTACCGAATCTGTATGCCAGAGTACTATCGCTTTGCCGTTTCATAACAATCTGACAAAGGATGAGGTGGCGATTGTCTGCAGGAAATTGAAAGAAACTCTGGATATTTACTGTTGACTATTTACTATTGCTACCGCCTTGCTTGGCAACAGTTAATTTTCAATACCAAATAGTCAAATTCTATTTGGCAAACCGGTTTTTTTATCTTAAGTTTTCAGTAGAGATAGATGTGTGGGACCGCTTGGGGGCGACCGATAAAGGTGTTTTTAGAAGGGGGAAACTTATATGCGGGGCTGGAGGAGTAAACTCATATTTTTGCTGATAGTCTATTTTGCCGGCTTTGCGACCGCAATTTATGCTCTGGCAGCAGTGCCTGAAAATCAATCCCGTCAGAGCCGCGAAAAAAACTTTGTCAATTCGGTGTTAAAATCAAACGAATTCGCCCAATCTTTTAACGCTGGGATGCACAGATTCCTTGGTTCTGCTAAAGATGCCGCCTGGCGGGCAGGCAGATTTATAAGGCAAAAATCCCGGGAAAGTGAAAAGTAAGAAAAAGGAAATGGACTCTTAAATTGCTAACATCTACTCCTCGTTGGCCGTGAGTCTCGACGACTCACGGCCATTTTTTTGAGTTCATACGTGATGAGTTATTCGGTAGCAACCATACCACAGAAATGTGCGGAAGATTCTTGATACTACCTCGTTAAAAGCATATTATACAAATACTCCATACCCTTCAATCCTACCATAAAATCTGTATCCAGCAGTACCAGAATCGCCTCTGCCCGGTCAATCATTGTATTGAGCGGCTATCCTGAGATTTCTCGAAGTTGGGAATTACACTTGCGTTTTTGAGGCATAAAAGATAAAATAATAAAACTTAGCCAAAAGACTGTTCCGGTAAAGAAATAAACTTTGAAATCCTGTATAACGAGTAGGTATCGTACGCAGAGGCGTAAGGAATAAAGTATGACTACGGAGATTGGCGCGGTGGATGGTTGGGACAGACCGAGTCAGTGTACGCGCGAGGTTCTTGTCGAGCAGATTCTTTGGCTGATACAGCTGCGATGGATTGCTGTCGGGGGCATAGTAATTGCCGCTCTGGCAGGCCGTTTTCTTTTTCCCGTGCTGACAAGCACACAGCCCATCTATATCTGTGCGGGCATACTTTTAATATGCAATATTTTTTACTTTTGTATGGCGACCAAGAAAGCCGCTGATGCCGGACCAAAAGATATCGTGCTGGGGATGGTACAGGTGGAAGTGGATTTGGTCGTTCTCACAGCAGTGCTTCATTTTTCAGGGGGAGTGGTTAACCCGTTTTTCCTCTTTTTTATCTTTCATATCATCATAGCAACGATAATACTGCCCAGGAATCTGTCATCTGCCGTCGGAATGACGGCCATATTATTATTTGGTCTGCTGGCTGTCAACGAACTGGACGGGGGGATGTGGTTGGGACATTATCCACTGCAACTTTCTGCCACAAGCGGGTTGTGGAGAAACCCGGTATATGTACTTAGCGCCTTTGTGGCATTCGTCTGCACGGTGATGCTGGCCCAATACTTGACGAGAATGATAATCGTGCGAATGAGAAGACAGGAACTGAAGGCGGCGCGGAATAATGATGTGCTCAAGGCGGTTATCAACGCAATGGCTGAAGGACTGATTTTCTTCACCAGTGACGGCGATATAGCGATTTGCAATCCTGCGGCAAAACGGTGGGAAAAAGACGACCATATCGGAAAGAATGGTGATTCGTTCGAGAATTTCCCGATGGTACTGACTGAGCATATGAAAGGTCTTTATGCCGGCGATGATAAAGCGGCAGGTACGGAGCGGGCAATTGAGTTCGACACCGCTGGTCCCCAACATCGCTATATCGAGGCAAAGAGCTGTCCTGTTGTCGGCATTGACGGACGACAACTGGGCTATGTTATCGTAGGTCAGGACTTGACCGAGCATAAAAAGCTGGAGAAGGATTTGCTGGAGCGAACCGAAGAGGTGACTGAAATTAACGAAATGTTGAAGATGACACGAGTAGAAATGGCACAGCGTGAGAAAATGGTCGCAATAGGTCAGATGGCCACCGGTATCGCTCACGAAATAGGCAATCCTCTTGCAAGTCTCTCTTCGGTGGCGCAATATTTAGGCAGAAAACTAAGCACGCACGAAGGAAAAGAGCATATTCTGGTTATAAGACACCAGGTGAACCGTATTTCCAGTATATTGAAACGTATGCTGAGCTTGTCACGACCAGCCACGGTTGAGTATAAATGGACAGATATTAATGAGTTGATAGATAATACGTTGTCACTTGTCAGATTTGACAGACGTATGCGGTCGATTACTATTAAGAATATCGCCAGTCCCGACTTGCCAATGGTGT
>CAJVYK010000029.1 GCA_913009865.1 uncultured bacterium | reverse complement strand
AGGGAGAAGCGCCGCCAGCCGACCCCGATGAGCTTAGCTTTGTAACGTTGGATACGGCAAGCCCCTATACTGTAGAATACGATGGCGCAGATGGCGGAAAGACCGCTCATTATATGCTCCGATGGGTTAAGACCGGCGGCGATAAAGGCCCGTGGTCGGAAACCGTTAGTGCAACGATAACGGCGTAAACGTTTCCGGCGGCGAAAGTTCGCCAAGTAATACGGAAATGGTTGTTCTATAAGTATTGCTGGGACTAAACGTTGACCAACAGATTAGTAGTTTGTTAAGAGGCAAGCCAATGGCTTGCCTCTTTTTTTAACCACAGACGCCGTCCCGAGGGCGTGTGTCAAGTCCGAAAATGGGTATAACGCTTGGAGTCCTGTTGCACTTGATTTGAGGGATTGTCAGGCGGAGTGAAGGGTTCCGAATGACATTAGTCACGAGCTTTCAGCAGAGCAATAGGATGGCTATAACAAACTCGTTTGCTTCTTTACGCTGTGGAGGAAATGAATCCGGCAGCAAATTTGCGACAACATAATACCAATAATCTTGTCTATAGGTTTTTGAACCTTGATTTGACAAGAAACTCGTGACAACAAAACAGGGTTCTGATAACATATTACGAAGGCGATATTTAACTTATGACCGGAAGTTAGCGATGTTATATGGGAATCCATAGACTATTTGCAGCGAAAGTAAACTCAATGCCAATCGATAAACATTTCAGCACTGTTAAAAAAGTTATTATGGTTCTCCTCGGTGTTGTAGTGTGTTGTGCCGGCTTGGGAGGATGCGCATCCGAACGCAAGCTTAATATTTCGCCGCAGCAAAGAAAAGCAAAAGCGGTAAAAGCGTATGATGCCGCTCTTGCAGCGATTATGAGGGAACCTTCCTTGAATGTTGATGTAATATGGGCATTGAAAGAAATCCTGAAATTGACGCCGAATAAAACACTTCGACAGTTTGTAAACGACAAAACGGCGAGTATTGAAAAACATCCCTCTTTGCGATTGATAGACCCTAATGCCCCCCGTATCGATTTACCCGAAAATCCTGCTTCCGGTATCGCTCGCTTTTCCAAATATCTACTCGCTCCTTTTGGAAGGCCCAGGGAACGTGCGATTTCGTATATTAACGATTTCCTGGCAACCAAAGAATCCGGCTATATTCTCACCCATCAGTTTTATGTCCTGGAATGGGCAGAGCAAACCGGCTTAGAACTTCCAAAGCAACTTACAGACAAAAAGCCAAATATCTTAAAGCAAATACTTAGGGAGCAGTTGAAGAGCAAATCATTTTCTGACTTATACGCTGAAAGAGCGGCTATACTATTACATTACGGAAAGCCAAACGCTAAGGATGCCGCCAAGTGGATTGATACTATTGTAAACGCCCAATTAAAAGACGGCAATTGGCCGGTTTATTCCACGCTTCTGACCTATGACGGCCAGTCTGCGATAGTCACCCCACCTGCTTCTCACACAGCTGTTTTGTCGCTACTGGCATTACGAGTTTACATAAACGAGTATTACACTGTGGTTTTCAACTTTAAGCTCTAAATTTTCAGTTTTAATGATAAATACTGGAAAAACCTTCGGCCAAAGGTATAATTTTAGTGGTTTGCAGGTAATTAAGCAGTGAGGTATTGCCTATATTTACGGATGGGTATGGTTCCTGCGTGCCGGATTTTGCGGGCGTAATTCAGTGGTAGAATGTCAGCTTCCCAAGCTGGACGTCGGCGGTTCGAATCCGCTCGCCCGCTTTTTTCACAAGACCCCTGATACTGCTCATTTGGTTACCGCCGGCTTTGTGCCCAAAAGCTTCAGCGTTTCCTTGATGACCGGCAAGGTGGTAGTTGTCACCTGGGGGTCGTAAAAATCGCCGGTAACCTCCATTCGCACTACACCTCGGCTGAGAACGTCTGTCAGAGATTGCAGAATGGAAGGCTCTGCGGTGGCAAGCCGACGGCCCCGAGCAGTAAGAGACAGACGGATATTGCGGCTCTGCAGGTCCAGCCAGCCCGAGCCGTTAAAGGCCAACGCTTTGCCGGACAAATCGAACCGCTCAATGAGTAATTTGTTGTGCTTAATGTATGAATCGACGAGCATCCGGTCGAAGGCAAAGTGTTTCGGCTCTGTCAGTTTTAGTACGCTAAGCAGCTTTGCCAGCGGTGAGAGTTTGCCCACCTTCATATCGCTTATTGCCAGTTTGATTCTGCCGATACGTGAGAAACTATCGCCAACTGTAGTTCTGATGCTCAATGAGCCGCTCATTATCCCGCTGGTACGGCCGTTGGGTCTTGAGTCTTGGGTCTTGAGTCTTGAGTCTTGGGTCTTGAGTCTTGAGTCTTGAGGTGTGTCCGAAAGAAATCGTTTCAAGTCGATATTGTCAAAACCTATTTGCAGCAGATACTCCAGAGCCGCCTCGGTACGTTGTTTCAATTCGAATTTACCTGTCAGTCTGCCGCCGTAACAATCGGCAATCAAATTCTTAGTGAACCAGTTCCGCTGAGAGTAATCGTAATTAAAATCCGCTTTTAGCCCGGTTAAAGATTTGCCCTTAATCCTGAGACTGTCTGCGGTAAGAGCAATCCGGCCATTGCGGAAGCCGTCACCGGTTTTATACAAACCTTTTATTTGCAGGGCTGCGTCTATTTCAGTTATGGCTGGAGATGTGTTGAAATTACAGTCTCTGAATTTAACGGTCCCGGCAAAATCAACGTACCTTCCGTTCGTCTCTGCGTTGAAGATTTTTATATGCTCTAAATTCAAATCAAACCGGCCGGTAGGCGACAGCTTAAAGTAAAAATTCTGAATATTCTCAGGCAGGGCGGCGCCGAGACGCTCGTCGAAGAAAATGTCATTAGCGAAAAGTGAAAACCAGGCGTTGCTGAAAACATTATCAGCCAGCTCTATTTGGCCGTTTAGTTTTACGGTCGATGCGTTTGGTGTTACCTGGATATTATTGGCGGAGGTTGCAGTAATATCATCCAGCGTGATACTATCCTTTGTTATCGTCAGCCGGCCGGTGATATCCTTTAGCGGATAGGGAAACCATCTGAAGCTGGCGCTGTTACCCAGACAATCTACAGTTATCTTGTAATCGGGGCAATTATCTCTGCCGGCTCTGTTCAAATCAGCGATGAGATTTACCTTCCCTCTCGGCTGTGATTCGGAGACGATTTTTTTCAGTGACGGCGGCAGCAGGCTAAACAAATCGTCGTTTAGCTCCGTCTGCTCAGTGGATAATGACAGGCAATAGCCGGGTTGTTTATCTTCCCTTTCCGGCCAAATTCGGCCGGTCAGGGAAACCGAGCCCTGGCCATACCGGCCGGTAAAGTTTTCGATGCGTATTAAATCAGGCGTAAAAACGGCCTTTGCCGATACATCAGTGACAACTACGGAAGATTGATTTATTTTCAAGGGCTTTGTTTCTGATTTCGATGGTTCGACTCCGCTCACCACGGGAACTCTCAAGGAAGCTTTTTTCAAAGAGACATCAGCGGTAAAACCTGTCGGGGCGGTATTTTCTGCAGGCGTAAAAATCTTTACCTCCGCATCGGCCAGCCCTGCCATATCCAGCCGGTCGTAGAAATACCTTTGCTTAGCTGACAAGCTGGCAGCCAGTGTCGAATCCAGTGGGATATTTTCCGCCCTGATTGAAATATCGTATATTGGCCGGTCTGTGCCGCCGGTTTTCACTTTGCCGTTTAAGATTATTTTGCGACCGTTTACTTGTGAAACCACATCCGAAATAGTTACGCCGTTGGAATCGAACAACAACGTTCCGGTAAGATTTTTTAACGGGTAAGGAAAATGTCGATATGCAGCTTCAGCGCCGAGCGGCTCGACCGTCAAGGTCTTTTTTTTGACGGTTTGCGCCCGCTTTTCTGTGCGGTAATCTATTGCAGCAAGACCGGTTGGCGAAAAAGACGACCAGAACTTTTTTTGTTCTGTGCTTAGCGCACTATACAGGCCGTTATCCAGAGACATATTGTCGCTGGTAATCCGGATTTGATACTGCCGGTTCGGGCCGAAGCCCCTGGACCAGCCGTCAAGGACAAGATTAACGCCGTTGTGACGGCCGCGCAGCTTGTTCATTGATACACTTTTTTCGGTAAAATCTATCCGGCCTGTTATATGCTCTATGGGATACGGAAACTTGCGGTCGAGAATCGAAATATCCTTACAATAGATTTCGCCGACTAATGTACTCTCGCTTAGCCGGTCCAGGTTGCCTTTCGCCTCAAGGTCAACCCAACAAAGTCCGGCGGGCTGGTATCGGCTGAAAAATTTTCGCAAAGCGGTAAACGGTCCCCAGGTTTTTAGAAACGACTGGCTGTCGAAATCCAATGTATTGCCGGCAATTCCCTGCGTGTATGACAGGTCTTTTACTTTGAGCTTCAGTGAGTAGGTGTTGTTCCGGTCGTAATTTAACTCAGCGGCCAGGACATTTATCGTCCAGACCTTCTCGAATGCAGGGATATCCGCTGACGAAATTCCGCCGGTAATTGTAACCCTGCCGGGTTTCCAGTACCCTGTCAGGGTGCTTTTGATTAAGCCGGCCCTTCCGGCTGTCGCTATGCTGAAGCTGTATCCGCCTTTCGTTTCTTCAGCGGGTCCGAATCTGGCGTCAAGAGGCGTTGCCACAACGACTTTTGTCTGTCCGGCTGAGACGTTGCTGTATTGCAGCACTCCTCTTTCGAGGCGAACGATGGGCATTTTTCCGAAGTTGCCTTTAGGGGCCTTGATTTTAAGTGCAGCTATATTCCATCGCCCCGTGTCTAAATCATATTGGGCGTCGAAAACAAAATCATTAACATTTATTTCTTTCAGCCGGGGCCGTAATAGCAACAAACTGCCTAACCGGAAGCGTGCGTACACCGTTCCGGCTTTGAGTATTGCATCGTCGTATTTCCGCTCACGGATGGGTCTTATTACGAGCTTTTCGATAAAGACTGAGCCGTTAAGGTTGAATTTCAAAGATTCGGCTTCGATTTTTGTATTGGTAAGTTCGGCAATCTGGGCGATGGCAATTTGGCGTAGTAACCGGCCCGCCAGGATAAAAACAAGCCATAAGGCGGCAACCAGGACCAAACCTTTGATGAGCCAGCGGATTTTGGTTTTTATCCTTCGACTGAACTCAGGACATGGTTTTGGTCCTTCAACTTTGCTCATGAGATGGTTTTGAGTTTTGAATTTGGCCACAGAGAGTTTTTAGCTTTTAGTTTCCTTTTTCTATTCCCTGTCCGCTATACGCTATACGCTATACGCTATTTCTTATCGCCTTATCTGCAATATCCCGACGGCAATAGGAGCCGTCGAATTTTATTTTATCTACAGCTTCGTACGCTCTTGCCTTTGCCTCGCCGATGGTTTTTCCCAGTGCGGTTACGCCTAACACTCTGCCGCCGTTAGTAACAATATCGCCGTCTTTCTCAGCGGTGCCGGCGTGGAATACGACAACATCTTCGATTCTGCCGGCCTCGTCCAGGCCGGTTATTATTTTGCCCTTTTCATAATCGCCCGGATAACCGCCTGAAGCCATCACCACACAAACCGCAGGCCTGCGGTCCCACTCAAGGGTGATTTTGTCCAATTTGCCGTTGCAAACCGCCAGGCAAACTTCCAGTAAATCGCTTTTCAGCCGCATCAATATCGGCTGGGTTTCCGGGTCGCCGAAACGCACGTTAAATTCCAGTACTCTCGGTCCGCCGCCTGTAATCATAACACCTGCATACAGTACACCCTTATACGGCGTGTCGTTGCGATTCATACCATCTACTATCGGCACAAGGATCTGGCGTGTGATTTTGTTCATCAACGGCTCAGTAACTACAGGAGCCGGGCTGTAGGCGCCCATTCCGCCGGTGTTAGGCCCTGTATCGCCGTCGCCGATGGGCTTGTGGTCCTGCGACGATTCTAAACAATAAATGTTTCGACCGTCCACAAGAGCCAGTATCGAGGCCTCTTCGCCAAGCAGTTTATCTTCGACTATGATTTTATCACCCGCTGAGCCGAAGGCCTTGTCGCACATTATTTTTTCAGCCGCCAAAATGCCGTCAGCCGGGTCATCACAGACAAAGACGCCTTTACCCTTTGCAAGTCCGGCCGCCTTTACCACCACCGCTTCGTCTCTGCTTGCGATATACGCCTTGGCGTCACTGAATCTATCGAAGATTCTGCCCTCAGCGGCAGAGATGGCAGCGGAGCGCATCAATTGTTTTGCAAACGCTTTGTCCGCTTCGAGCTGCGCAGCCGGCCCGCTTGGCCCGAACGCCTTTATGCCGGCCGCCTCGAATGCGTCAACCACTCCCGCTGCGAGTGGGTCTTCCGGGCCGACTACCGCAAGACCAATTCTGTTTTGTTTTGCAAAATCTACCAGCTTTTCGATATCGTTGACACCGATAGGGATGTTTTCCCCGCATTTGGCTGTGCCGGGATTACCCGGAGCGATATAAAGCTTGCCCAGTTTTTTCGATTGAGCCAGTTTCCAGGCGATTGCGTGCTCACGCCCGCCGCTGCCGATTAAGAGTACATTCACTTTGCTTGTTCCTTAAATTTTGGATAAGTTTTGAAATTATGGTTTTACACTGTCCGCTCTCTTCTATCCGCTATACGCTATACGCTAATTTATCAGAGCCGGCTGTTTTGCTCAAGTTTTCTTTGAATTGAAGGAAAATTATGCTAATATATCAAAGTAACTGATATAAGTTTTGAGGAGGAAAAAATGAACGGAACTGGTGAAATGAACCCGAAAAAAGGATTCCATAACAGCAGACGCAAGTTTTTACAATTACTGCCGGGTATGGGCCTGGGCTTAAGCGGCTTGCTGGCTGCAAAAGCTAACGGCGCAGAATATAAGGTAGAGTTTAATGTCCTGGATAAGAATGCCCGATTTGAGGCCGATGGCAGTGCAATAGAGACGGCGTACAAACTCGGCTGTAAGTATATGGAAGACGACCAAAGTTGTGCACGATGTATCGTAGCTGCGTTGCAGAATTCCATCGAATTCATTCCGAAAGATGAGGGGCTGTTCAGAGCCGCCAGCTGCCTGGACGCAGGAGCGACCCCGACAAGGGTGGCAAGTTGTGGAGCATTTACAGGTGCAGGAATGATTATCGGCTGGGTATGCGGTACGGAGGCATTCAAAGTTAAGAGTAAGCTGGCTCACAAATTGATTCGTAAATTATATAAAAAATTCGATAAGGCATACGGAAGCGTGTTATGCAAAAACGTCAGGAAAAAAGTGAATGGCGACTGTACGGAATTGGTGGGAGTGGTATCGAGATGGACTGCGGAAATATTATTGAGCCAGTTCACGAACTATAAAGAAGCGTGAATCGTGGTTCGTGAATCGTGGTTCGTGAATCCGCCGTTAGGCGTGCTGCGCAGAACTACGAAGGAAGTTGAATTGTGGAATTATCCTTGCAGATGAAATTGAGAATCGCTGCTGCGGCGGCTGCCGGAGTTGGCTTGATAGGTTTTTTGGCCTGGCCGTTGGCGGAGCCGCCTGAGCCGTTCGGGGCTGTATCTGTGCTTGCCCTGCACCAGAGCGGTGCGGGGCTTGTCGGCGGTATGAGTTTTGGCGGTGCAATAACTCTGGCGATTTTGGCGTTTCTGGCGGGCCTGCTGGCCTATTTTCTTTCCTGGCCGTACGGCCGGGAAATCGGCGTTTTAGCGGTGCCGGCTGGATTAGCCGTCTGGGCGGTGCGATGCGGCGATATGGCCGGCCTGACGCAGCTAAATCCAACCCTGGCCCAGCGTCAGGGGCTTTTTGCAGCGATTAAGTGGGAGCCGGTTTTCTGGCTGGCTATTGTGGCCGCCGGTTTTGCCGGCGTGCTGTTAGGCCGGAAAATCAGCGCCAGCCCTAACCCGAACAATCCCGAAAAAAAAGCTGACTCCAAGTCAAATATATACTTGAAAGCAGCGATTGCCGTGGTCGGCTCAGGTTTAATAGCCCAATTCTGCATCGGGATATTCGCTCAGGATATTAGAGTATTCGACAATAAATTAGGATCACTCGTGGCTCAGCCGGCTGTCGGACAGATAGTTTTTGCTGTGTTGGTTTCATTCGGAATAGCTGCCTTCATAGTCAAAAAATTTCTCAACGCCAGCTATATCTGGCCCATAATTGCCAGTGCTTTCGTAACAGTTTATGTTGTTACTACTTACGCCAGGCAAGATGTATTACAATACCTTGTTAAAAGTTGGCCGACAGTTTTTTTCCCAAATGCGGTCATTTCCATTTTGCCTGTGCAGATAGTGGCTTTTGGCACATTGGGCTCAATTGCCGGCTATTGGCTGGCCGTTCGTTATAATTATTGGCGAGAACACGAAGCAGAATAGCAAATTGGGCGGGGTTTGGTAAATTTAACGCATCTTTTTTCAGGCCTTCTTTTTTAGATAAGTGTGTGCCTTTTAAGCAGTTATGCACATACCAGTCCCATAATCAATCTTCACGGTCAAAACAAAAGAAAAAATGGTTGTTTTCGGTCTTGGAATTAGCCGAAAATATAGTTGTGTTTGAAGAGTTACACTCTGATTTAATCAGGGGTTGAGTATTGTTGTTTTTGGACTGAGCCGTTTAGAACAACGGCATATAAAAGTGTTTGGCGAGCAGATGGGTGAACACTTAGCTGGTTCTTTTCGTAGAGTCTTAATAAGACCAACCCACAAAAGGAGTTGAGAATGTTGGTTTTGAGTAGGCAAAAAGATGAGTCGATTATGATTGGCGATGATGTCAAAATTACCATCGTCGATGTCCGCGGGGATAAGGTTCGTTTGGGTATAACGGCACCGAAGAGTATACCGGTTCATCGCATGGAAGTATACGAGGCGATTCAGCGCGAAAAGAGCGAGAAAAAGGCGAAGCAGCAGTAAGATTATCAAGCTGACAAGTCTGCTGTTATCAAATTTTGCACACCATTTTTTTGGACAACCATTTCAACAAGACACGTTTTTTTATGCGCTTTACTTTACATTCGCTTATAGCATAGCCCGAACCAACACTTTCAGCATCATCAGGCATCTTCAGTGAGTGTCCAGGTAACTATCTGTGACGTTGTGTATGGAGTTCCTAATGAAGTTACTGACGCCCTATAAGTTATCGTCTGAGAAGAGGTATTGCTGTTTCCTATCGCTGTTACAAAATCATAGTTGGTAATTGCCGCGACAAATAGCGTCTCTCCGACTGAAGTACCGTCGGTACCGCCCGGAGCCGCTATCGTTACATACAGGTCGATATTGGCGAACAACCCATCTATGCTGCCGGTGATTTTTCTGGTCAGGCCGACAGCGACGTTTGAGGTCCAGGCCATTGTGGTGGTAGCATCCGTTTGGTCTGCGGGTAACTGGCCAGTGGTTGCAGGTGCACTAATTGTCAAAGTTGCCGGGTCACCGCTTACAGCGATGTCGGCAATCTCACTGAACGTGATGGTTACTGTCTGCGTGCAGCTGTCGGTTACTGCCATTGCCACTGCTTCAAGCCCCACAACCAACACTGCCGCTAACAAAACTTTAGCTAAAGTTTTCATAATTCATTCTCCTCTCTTTTATCCTTCGTTTTTGTGCTGCGGTTTTGTATTATCGCTACCGGTTTTACCAAATTGTCGGCCTGTACCTTTGTTTAAAACATACTAAAAAAAAGCCAAAAGCCAAAATGGCATCGATTTTATTTGTGATGGTGTGTGATTGCCGATTTCGGATTATCGGGCCTGTTTTGTGGCGAGTGCTTGTTTTACATTCGCTTATAGCGCGGCCCGCCGCCGCCTTCCGGCGCCGTCCACCTGATATTGTCGAACGGACACTTTCGCTGGCAGCTCTTACAGTGCACGCAGTTGGATGGATTGGCGGGTTTTAACTTGCCGTTGATGGTTTCATATACGCCGCCAGGGCAAAACGTGATACAGGGGCCGTTGAATTCAGGAATACACTTCTGTACACAAATATTACCATTTAAAATTTTCAGGTGGCTGGGCTGGTCTTCGCGATGCTCGGTCGCCACCACTGCTGTAAAAGTGTCCTTATCGAATTCCTGATTACCTTTAAGCCGGTATCGGGCGGTAGTCATCGCCTCATAGTCTTTTTCAATCTTGAATTTCGGCAACAGTCCCCCAAAAACAGACAGCGGCATTCCCAGCAAAGGCCCGAATTTGGCGATTGTCTGCCGGAAATTTTTGGACGATTTCATTTCTTTAATAACGTTTGACCGCTCAATCAGCTCTGTATATTTAACCGCTGCTGTTTCTGGACTGTTAAGGGTTTCAGTAATTGCTTTTGCCGCCTGGATACCTGAATCAATCGCATTGTGCAGGCCCTTGATTTTGAGCATATTTACAAAGCCGGCACTGTCACCAAGTATCATACAATTGCCTTTGCCGATGGAGCCGGTTTCCGCCTCTCTTGGAATGGCGTAGTATCCGCCTTCCGGAATCATCTTCGCCCCCGCCTCTACCACCGTACCGCCGTCGATAAACTGCTTTACAAACTTATGATTCTTGAAATTTGTCAGCGCATCCTGCGGATTAAAATCGTAGTATTTCCAGTCGGCGCCGACTATCATTCCAACGGAAAGGTGGTCTTTAACGCCGGCGTATACAATACCGCCGCCGAACATCCCCGGCCCAATAACCGGCGTCCATAAAGGAAAGCCCATAGCGTGAACAACGCGCCCTGATGTGAATTTATCGTATTGCTCACTGCTTACCTTTATCAGCTCTTTGACACCTACCGAGTAAAGTTGACTGGCATCTCTTTTCAACCCGGCCTTCTCGATGAATTTCTCCGTCAGCAGTCCGTCACAACCTTCGGCCAGCACCACGAAATCAGCGTTTATGATTTCGCCTTCGACGAAGTTCGGCTGTTTATTTCCCTCTTTATCACGACCCTGGTCAACGAGCTTGACACCTGTTGCCATATTGGTCGATTCATCGAGAATAATATCTTCGGCAGCAAAGCCGGTCAGTACCTCTACCTCCATATCTTCTGCTATCCGGCCCAGCCATTTAGCCAATTTACTTACTTGTACGGAGTAATCTGCGATGTGTATCATTTGACCAAAGCCCAATCTGAAGATTCCGGCAAGCTTAATCATCGGGAAAATGTTAATCGCCCTGTTCTTCGTAAAGAACATTATGTCGTCTTTATCAATCCTGCTTGCCAGCACCTCTCTGGCGGCTTCACTTTCCCGCCATCCCGGCACAGCCGAATCCAGTAGTGTATGCAGCGGCTCAGCTTCCAAAACCGCACCGGACAGATTGTGATTGCCCAGGTCGGCCGCTTTTTCTATGACGCAGACCTCAGTCTCCGGCTTCTCGGCTTTGAGATGTATCGCCGCCGCCAGGCCGGCCGGGCCTGCACCGACTATCAGAACCTGTACTTTGTTGTAGTTTTTAGTATTCGGCACTTTTTTTATTCCGCCTCCAATGCCTGAACTAACTGCGGCACTGTATCTTCAACATTTCCGATAATATAATAATCGCACTGCTTGAATATCGGTGCATTCGGGTCGCTGTTAACGGCGACGATAGTCTCGGTGTTTGCAACGCCTATCATGTGCTGAATGGCGCCGGATATTCCCAGGGCAACGTAAAGTTTCGGCCTGACAGCGGTACCGGTTTGGCCGACCTGGTGCATCCGTTCGACAAAGCCCTGCTCCACCGCCGCCCGCGAAGCGCCTCTTTCAACCTGCGCTCCCAGCTTTCTGCCCAGACAATCGCAAAGCGAGCCTACGAGCCGTTCGTAGTTGTCCCTGCTCTGCATTCCCTTACCGCCGCTGACAATTATCTCGGTATCGAAGTTCACATCACCTCCGCCCAGTTCGGTTTTTATAATTTCCAGACTAATATCATCATTGGAAAGCCGGACCTTGTGCCTGATGATTCTGCCTGTTCGCAAATCATCGGCGGGCAGTCTTTTCATAACGCCCGGCCTTGCCGTAGCCATTTGTGACTTTGAATTTTTCGTGCAGATAGTCGCCATAACGTTGCCGCCGAGCGCCGGCCGGGTCTGCATAAGGATACCCATCTGTCCCTTTCGTGAGCTGTCCCTGATATCCAGCGAAGTGCAGTCAGCGGTCAATCCGCAGCCGAGCCGGTATGAGACCATTGGCGCCAGCATTCTGCCCTGAGCGGTTGCGGCGAACAGAACGATTTGCGGCCAATATGTGCTTATGCAGTCGGCAACAACTTTGCGGTAAGCAGTCGGGTCAAATACGCTGAGCAGTTTATCCTCGATAATGTAGATATTGTCCGCACCGGCGGCGATTAATTCTTTTGCCATCGGTTCGAGTCCGTGCCCTGCTAAACATACGCCTACTTTCGTTTCCAGAGAGTCTGCAAGCTCGCGGGCCTTGCCGATAAGCTCGAACGTCGCTGGATGTACCCTGCCATTGCTGTGTTCGGCGACGACCCAGACCTGGCCCTTATAGCTCGGTTCGGTCAACTGCAGACCATTTATCATATCCTTTAGGGCCTTCTTATGGAAACGTTTGTCCACAGCAGCGAGAATCTTTTCTTCAGCCGTATCGTCAATTTGGCTAATCTCGCTGATGCCGAGCTTTTTAAGCGTGCCGGCTAATATCTTAAAATCTTCGTTTTCCTTTTTTGTACCCTCGAAGCTTCTGTCGAACTTCTCTGCTCGCTTGTCAGGCAAAATGTAGTAACTTGCCTGCCCGTTACCATTCCGGCTAATATCGCCGTTGCCGCTTTTGAAGCTGCTGACAAGCATTTTGGCCAACGACTTTGCATTGTCAACCTCTCTGCATTTTCTGACGCTTTTGCCCGGCGGAAAAACTCGTATTACGCGTGTTTTCGAGCCTTTAACCCCGATGTGGGTTGCTTTGATGTCGTCGCCGCCCCAGCGAACGATTTCCATTCTGTTCGCTCGTCGTGTCGCTGCGAAAGTTGCGAACAGCGGGTACTCGTATTTGGCAACGGTTATTACCGCCGGCAGTTTCCTTGCGGCAACCACCTGGCTGCCGCCGCTGATAATCCGTGTAAATTCAAACCGCTCGTTCCTTAACTCAGCTTCGGTGGCATAAGCGATGCAGGCCAGCCCCAGTTCCTCAGCGATTTGCGGCGGTACCTGAGCTGTATCTCCGTCCACCGACTGCATCCCACAAACTACGTAATAATCGCTGTCTTCGTTGAGGATTTCTTTTACTATTTTTCTGACGGCAAAAGCTAAGGGATTTGCCGTTGCTACGGTATCTGCTCCGCCCAGTTTGGCATCGGTCAGCAGTACCGCTGTATCTGCGCATCTGCTCAAGCTGTATCGCAGAACCTCTTCGGCCATCGGCGGACCCATAGTTAAGGCAATGATTTTGCCGGTCTTGTTGCTGCCGATTTGCCTCATCCGATTCGCAAAAGCCAATGCCTGAGAGTCCAGCTCGTTGATTACGCTGGCCAATCGGCTTCGAATCAGCGTGCCGCTCTCGGGGTCGAACGCATTGTCGGTGATTTGCGTTACATCCGGAACCTGTTTTACTAAAACTATGTAGTTACTCATAAAATATCTTTCAAAAAACACCCGGTTTTCAGACCTTAAGGCGTTCTCACATATTTAGGTTATCGCTTACATATATCATCGCTTTAATATACATAAACATCTACAACAACACAGTTTTTCTTTTGCGTTATCCTGCTGTTTGTGCTATTTTCAAACGGTTATTTCATCAAAAACCGCTCTTACAGTCGAAAAGTTCGATTTAGAACTTGTTTTGGCTAATAGAATAATGTCTAACTCTATATTCGGTCGTGAGAAAAGTAAATACAAACAGGTCAAATTATTTTTTGTTGAGGTGAATTAAAGATGGCAGATTTGGAAGCATTAGCTGACGCAATTATTAAAGGTGACCAAAATACTACGGTGGAAATTACCAGGGCGGCTCTTAACGAGGGTACGGCGGCTGAAAGTGTTCTCAATGACGGATTGATTGCAGGTATGGGCATTATTGGCGAACGTTTCAAAAAGAACGAGGTTTACATACCCGAGGTGCTTATCGCCGCCCGGGCAATGAAAATGGCGATGGAAATTCTTGAGCCGGAACTTGTTAAGGCCGGTGTCGAGCCGGTTGGAAAGTTTTTAATAGGAACAGCGCAGGGCGATTTGCACGATATCGGTAAAAATTTAGTGGCAATGATGCTAAAAGGCGCCGGCTTTGAAGTTATTGATCTTGGCGTTGATATTAAACCTGAAAAGTTCGTTGAGCAGGCCAAGGCCACTGGCGTACAGTTGATTGGTATGAGTGCGCTTTTGACTACGACAATGCCTGCTATGGAAAAAACCATAAAGGCGCTGAAGGAGGCCGGCGTTTCGGCCAAGATTATGATAGGCGGCGCTCCGGTAACGCAGGGCTACGCTGACAAGATTGGCGCCGACGGCTATTCCGCTGACGCCGCCTCGGCTGTCGATTTGGCCAAGAACCTCGTCTCCTGATACTTGCTGCACATCTTATTATCTCACAACAAAACCTGAAAGCAGCGTTTTTTAACGCTGTTTTTTTGCGCTGAATTTGTTAAAATGGACACTTGGTCATAAAGGAAAATATAGTATAGCGGGTAGCGGATAGAAAATGAAAACTATACGCTAAACGCTAAACGCTGTCCGCTATTCATTAACTATGCGCCGGATACAGAATCAAAATTTAGCACAATTGTTGATACAGCTTCGGTTTACGCCTCAAAACCAGCGCCAAAAGCAGCTGGACTCTGCCGAGAAGCTGCTGGCGATTATTGATAAGGACAAGGAGTATCCTTTTGAGTTCGTCTGTTTCCGAATTACAGGCTTTCACCCCAAAGGCCTGGCGGAACTGCCGCTGATAAAAGGCGATGAGCTTGCAGAAGACCTGCGGATTTTTATTTCCAAGCTGAGCGGCCGGCTCGCCCGCCCTGTTACTGAGCAAAACCAAAAAGTTTATACCATCGAAGAGCTCGCAGTAACTCTTGGTGTTTCAACAAAAACAATTCATCGCTGGCGAAAACGAGACCTGATTGCGCGAAAGTTTATTTTTGATGACGGTAAAAAACGTTTTGGTTTTTTGCAATCTACCGTTGATAAATTCATCGATGCGAACCCAAACCTTATTGCCAAAGCAAAAACTTTTACGCGACTGACAGATAAGGAAAAACAACTG